>DASXQK010000384.1:0-14892 GCA_036493015.1 Dongiaceae bacterium
CTGCGCCGGCTGATCGGTGGCGCCATCGACCTCAAGCTGGAGCATGGCCGCGATATTCATCCAGTCCTGGTCGATCAGGGCCAGGTCGAGCAGGTGGTGATCAATCTTGTCGTCAATGCCCGTGACGCCATGCCCGAGGGCGGCACGCTGACCATTCGCACGGTGAACCTGACGGCCGCGACACCGATACCGGCGGTGGGCGAGATGCTGCCTGCGGGCGATTATGCGCGCATCGACGTCGTCGATACCGGCAGCGGGATTCCACCGGAGATCGTCGACCGGATCTTCGAGCCGTTCTTTTCGACCAAGCCGGTCGGGGCGGGCACGGGGCTGGGCCTTGCCACCGTCTATGGCATCGTGAAGCAGAGCGGCGGCCATGTGGCGATTGAAAGCAAACTGGGCGCCGGTACGACTTTCAGCATCTTCCTGCCGCGCTACGCCGAAAGTGCGGGTGCCGCAGCGGCGCGGCGCGAAGGGGTGGAGGAAGCCGCGCGCGATCTGACCGGTGCGGGCACCATCCTGCTGGTGGAGGATGAGGATGCGGTGCGCCTCTTCAGCGCTCGGGCACTGCGCAACAAAGGGTACAAGGTGATCGAAGCGCGCAGCGGCGAAGCAGCGCTGGTCATCATGGGTCAGGATGGCGAGCCCATCGATCTTCTCATCACCGATGTGGTCATGCCCGAGATGGACGGGCCGGCACTGGTGGAGGAGGTTCGTTCACGCCGGCCCGATATGAAGGTGATCTTCATCTCCGGCTATGCCGAGAGTGCGTTTCGCCAGCGGGCAAGCGACGGCAGCATGCTGCATTTCCTGGCCAAACCCTTCAGCCTGAAACAGCTCGCGACCAAGGTGAAGGATGTGCTGGAGGAAGCCAGCGACTCGCCGCAACCAGTCGATTCAGCCCAGACTTAAAAGTTGTAATTTCATCCACAGGACTCCTAAAGTAGCGCAGCTGGGGTTTCTCAATAGAGCCCTTTTTGTTCTATTTATGATCCCATTTTTGGCTTGCGGAGGCAGAACAAAATAGGTACATTCGCGCCATTGCACCAGACCTATCCAATATGGAATAAGGGAGAGACGCGATGTCGCAACCGGCGCTGAAAGTGGTCGAGAGAGAAGGCATGGACAAGTCGAAAGCGTTGGATGCCGCTCTCAGCCAGATCGAGCGGGCCTTCGGCAAGGGCTCAATCATGCGTCTCGGGCAGAACGAGAATGCGGTGGAGATCGAAGCCATCTCCACAGGCTCGCTCGGCCTCGATATCGCCCTTGGCATCGGCGGCCTGCCGCGCGGCCGCGTCGTCGAGATTTATGGTCCGGAAAGCTCGGGCAAAACAACGCTCGCCCTTCATGTGGTGGCGGAGGCCCAGCGCGCCGGCGGCACCTGCGCCTTCATCGATGCCGAACATGCCCTCGATCCCGGCTATGCCGGCAAGCTCGGCGTCAAGGTCGAGGATCTGCTGATTTCCCAGCCCGACACAGGCGAGCAGGCACTCGAAATCGCCGATACGCTGATTCGTTCCGGTGCGGTTGATGTTCTGGTCATCGATAGCGTCGCGGCCTTGGTGCCGCGGGCCGAGCTGGAAGGCGAGATGGGCGATTCCCATGTCGGTCTGCATGCCCGGCTGATGAGTCAAGCGCTGCGCAAGCTGACCGGCTCGATCTCCCGCTCGCGCTGCATGATCATCTTCATCAACCAGATCCGCATGAAGATCGGCGTCATGTTCGGCAATCCAGAGACGACCACCGGCGGCAACGCGCTGAAGTTTTATGCCTCGGTACGCCTCGACATCCGCCGTATCGGCTCGATCAAGGACCGCGAGACGGTGGTGGGCAGCCAGACCCGAGTGAAGGTGGTGAAGAACAAGGTGGCGCCGCCGTTCCGCGTCGTCGAATTCGACATCATGTATGGCGAGGGCGTCTCCAAAACTGGCGAGCTCGTCGATCTGGGCTCGGCCGCCGGGGTCGTAGAAAAGTCCGGTGCCTGGTTCTCCTATAACGGCCAGCGCATCGGCCAGGGCCGCGAGAATGCCAAGCAGTTCCTGCGGGAGAATCCCCAGGTAGCAGCGGAGATTGAAAAGGCGGTCCGTCAGAATGCCGGCCTGGTAGCCGGCGCCATGCTGGATAGCAAGTCCGCCAGCGAGGATACGGCGGCCTCGGAAGAATAATTCAGGCCGGCAACCGGCCAAACAGGGCGGCGGCGGTTTCCTCCCTGCCGGCTGCCCTTTCGAAAACGCGCGATTCCCCCGGTCGCGCGTTTTCCTTTGGGCTGGCGCGATCGTTCGCGCCTGATCAAGCGTTTCCAGGCGTTTTGCACCTGCGAAGGCTTGCTGGAAGGGCGGATTTCGCCCACATTCAAGGTTTGAATAGTTCTAGGTGAGGTTGTCGGCGCCTTTCGCCGGCCTGTCGCCTGGGCAAGCCGGAACTGAGGACGATGCAGACAGCCAACGAAATTCGCCGGACCTTCCTGGATTACTTCGCGGCAAACGGCCACATGATCGTGCCCTCGAGCCCGCTGGTGCCGCGCAACGATCCGACGCTGATGTTCACCAATGCCGGCATGGTCCAGTTCAAGAACGTCTTCACCGGCATGGAGAAGCGCGACTACAGCCGCGCCACCACCTCGCAGAAATGTGTGCGCGCGGGCGGCAAGCACAACGATCTTGAAAACGTCGGCTATACCGCACGCCACCACACCTTTTTCGAGATGCTGGGGAATTTCTCCTTCGGCGACTATTTCAAGGACCGCGCCATCGAACTGGCCTGGAATCTCATTACTCGCGATTTCGGCCTGTCCAAGGACAAGCTGCTCGTCACCGTCTTCGCCGAAGACGACGATGCGTTCAACCTGTGGCGCAAGATCGCGGGCCTGCCGGACAGCAAGATTATCCGCATCCCGACCAGCGACAACTTCTGGGCAATGGGCGATACCGGCCCCTGCGGCCCCTGTTCGGAAATCTTCTACGACCATGGCGACAGGATCCCTGGCGGTCCGCCTGGCGGTCCCGACGCCGATGGCGACCGCTTCATTGAGATCTGGAATCTCGTCTTCATGCAATTCGAGCAGGTGACGAAGGAGACGCGTGTCGACCTGCCGCGCCCCTCCATCGATACCGGCATGGGGCTGGAGCGTCTGGCGGCGGTCCTTCAGGGCAAGCACGATAACTACGACATCGATCTCTTCCGCGCCCTGATCGCAGCGTCCGCGGATGCGACCGGCACGTCGCCCGATGGCGCTCATGCCGTGTCGCACCGCGTCATCGCCGATCATCTGCGTGCGACCAGCTTTCTGATCGCCGATGGTGTCCTGCCCTCCAATGAAGGCCGCGGCTATGTGCTGCGCCGGATCATGCGCCGCGCCATGCGTCATGCCCAGAAGCTGGGGGCCAAGAATCCCTTAATGTGGCGCCTGGTCCCCGCACTGACGGCCGAGATGGGCCAAGCCTATCCCGAACTGATCCGTGCGCAAGCAATCATCACCGAGACATTGCGGCTGGAAGAGACGCGCTTTCGCCAGACTCTGGAACGCGGCCTCAAGCTGCTGGATGAAGAGACCGCCCATCTCGGCGAGGACAAGGTTCTGAACGGCGAGGTTGCCTTCAAGCTCTACGATACCTACGGATTCCCGCTCGACCTGACCCAGGATATCCTGCGCGGCCAGCAGGGCAGCGTGGACACGACTGGCTTCAACGTGGCAATGGAGCGCCAGCGCGCGGCTGCGCGCAAGGCCTGGGTCGGCTCCGGGGAAGCGACAACCGATCAGATCTGGTTCGATATTCGCGAAAAAGTCGGCGCCACAGATTTCCTCGGCTATGCAACGGAAGTGGCCGAGGGCCAGATCACGGCCCTGGTGAAGGACGGCAAACAGGTCCAGCAGGTGAAGGCGGGCGACGACGTCGCCGTCATCGCCAATCAGACGCCCTTCTATGGCGAGTCAGGCGGCCAGATGGGCGATGCCGGCGACTTCATCGGCGCCAAGGGCGTGGAGATCGCAATTGCCGATACCCAGAAGAAGCTCGGCGACATGCATGTGCATTTCGGCCGCGTCACCTCGGGCACGCTCTCGCTCGGCGATGCGGTGGAGATGCGCGTGGACGACGAACGCCGCGCGCGGCTGCGCGCCAATCATTCGGCAACCCATCTGCTGCATGAGGCACTGCGGCGGCGCTTCGGCGATCATGTAACCCAGAAGGGTTCGCTGGTGGCGCCTGACCGCCTGCGCTTCGACTACAGCCATCCGATGGCGCCTTCGGCCGAAGATCTTGCGGCCGTGTCCGCGGAGGTCAACCGCCGGGTGCGAAACAATGCCGAGGTCCTGACCCGCCTGATGACCCCCGACGAGGCGGTGAAGCAGGGAGCGCTTGCCCTGTTTGGCGAGAAATATGGCGATGAGGTGCGTGTCGTTTCCATGGGCGGCGAGGATGACGGGCGCAATTTCTCCACCGAGCTCTGCGGCGGGACCCACGTGCGGCGCACCGGCGATATCGGCCTGTTCAAGATCGTGGGCGAAGCGGCGGTGGCGTCTGGTGTGCGCCGCATCGAGGCGCTGACCGGTCCGGGCGCCGAAAAATATGTAGGCGAGCAGGAACGCCTGATCGGCGAGGCGGCGGCGGCCCTGCGAGTGCAACCGGCCGAGTTGCCCCAGCGTGTCGCTAGCCTGATCGAGGAGCGCAAGCGGCTGGAGCGCGAGTTGACCGAGGCCCGCAAGCGCATCGCCACCGGCGCATCGGCGGAGGATTCTCCGGTACGCGATGTCGGCGGCATCAAGCTGGCGACCCGCCTGCTGGATGGCGTGCCGGTGAAAGAGCTCAAGGGCATGGCCGATGTGCTGAAGCAGCAGATCGGCTCCGGCGTGGTGGCGCTGGTGGCTCGCAGCGAAGATCGCGCTTCGCTGGTGGTCGGCGTGACGAGCGATCTGACGCCGCGTTTCAATGCCGTCGATCTGGCGCAACTCGGCAGCAAGGCCATGGGCGGGCAGGGCGGTGGCGGGCGTCCCGACATGGCCCAGTCCGGCGGCCCCGACGGCAGCCGTGCCCAGGCGGCACTCACGGCGATCGAACAGGCGATCCGCGCGGCGAAGGCCGCCTGAAACGGCCGGGGGGCCCCAAGCGAATGCCGCCAGGGGGACGCCGACTGGGACGTCGACCGGGATGATGAGCGCCGTATATGCCGCGCTTAATCCCGGCGAAAACCGCAGCCGGGCCTCCGATGCGTTGAGAGTGATCCTGATCCTCGCGGTCGCCGGCAGCGTCTTTGCCGCGGCGTGGGGCACAATTCCGACATTGTCGCCGGCCTTCGATGAGGTGCTGCACCGCGTCTCGCAGGCCGCCTTTGTCATCTTTATCGTTGAATATCTGGCGCGGCTTGCCTCGGCGCCCGGGCGCGATCCGGCCGCCGCAGCAGCGCCGGCCGAGGCAATTGCCCACTATGCCCGCTCGCCGCTGGGCCTAGTCGATGCGCTGGTCGTGCTGCCGCAGCTCGCCAGTCTTGTGGGTCTTCTCGGTGCCGATTGGGCGCGTCTTGGCGGCGTGCTCGCGCTGATCAAAATTGCCCGCTATGCCCGCGCCATTCCGCTGGTAACGACGGTCTTCCGCAATGAAGGCCGTTCCCTGCTGGCCGCGCTCAACGTGATGCTGGTGCTGTTGCTGCTCGCCGCCACCATCATGTACATGCTGGAACATACCGCCCAGCCGCAATTGTTCAGCAGCATTCCAGCCACCCTGTGGTGGGCCATCGTCACAATCGCCACCGTCGGCTATGGCGACATGACGCCGATCACCATCGGTGGCCGCATCTTTGCCGGCATTACCATGCTGATCGGGATCGCCATGTTCGCCGTGCCCGCGGGCATCCTGGCGACCGGTTTTGCTTCCGAGATCCGCCGGCGCGATTTCGTCGTGACCTGGAATTCGGTGGCCAAGGTGCCGCTGTTTTCCGGCCTCGATGCCGCCAGCATCGCCTCCATCGCGCGGCTGCTGAAGCCCGAGATCGCGCCTGCCCACTATGCCATCGTTCGCCGTGGCGAACCGGCCACGGCCATGTTCTTCATTATGTCGGGCGAGGTGGAAGTCGATGTCCAGCCCCATCCGGTGCGGCTTCGCGCCGGCCAGTTCTTCGGTGAAATCGCCCTGCTCAAGGAAAGCCTGCGCACGGCGACCGTGACGGCGATGACGGAGGTCCAGCTTCTGGCACTGGAAGCCAGCGACTTCCGCAGCCTGATCGAGCGCTATCCCGATCTCAAGGAACGGGTGGCGAGGATTGCCGAGAATCGAATGGGCGCCAACCCGGCGCCCACCGAACCGCCCAGGAGTTGAGCCGGGCGTCTATTCCTTCACGTCGGCTGCGACTTGCATCTTGATGATCTTGTCCTGGGGCGGCGTCACCATGCCGTTCGGATCGTTATCGCCCTTTTTGATCATATCGACGAATTCCATGCCTGACACGACCTGGCCCCATATCGTGTATTTGCCGTCGAGGAAATCCGCCGGTGCCAGACAGATGAAGAACTGGCTGTCGGCGCTGTTGGGATCATTGGCGCGGGCCATGGAAACGGTGCCGCGCACATGCTTGGTAGAGGAGAATTCGGCCGGCAGGTTCTTGCCCGAACCGCCATAGCCGGTGCCCTTGGGATCGCCGGTCTGGGCCATGAATCCGGCGATGACGCGATGGAAGACGATTCCGTCGAAGAAATGCTGACGTGTCAGCTCTTTCATCCGCGCGACGGTCTTGGGTGCCAGATCGGGGCGTAGTTCGATCACCACGCGGCCGTATTTGAGATCGAGATAGATTGTGTTCTCGAGATCCGCCGCCTTGGCGGTCGTGCCGGCGAGTGCACCCAGCACCACGGCGAGTGCCGCCGCCTTGATCGATTTGTTCATGATTACGCCACCGCCTTCTTCAGGTTGCTGTCAAGTTTGTCGAGGAATTGCGTCGTGGTCATCCAGGTCTGCTGCGGGCTGATCAGCAGCGCCAGATCCTTGGTCATGTATCCGGCTTCCACCGTATCGACGCAGACTTTCTCCAGCGCCTCGGCGAAGTGCTGGACATCGGGCGTGCCGTCGAACTTGCCGCGATACCAGAGGCCGCGAGTCCAGGCATAGATCGAGGCGATCGGGTTGGTCGAAGTTTCCTTGCCCTTCTGATGCTCGCGGAAGTGTCTGGTCACGGTGCCATGGGCGGCTTCGGCTTCCACCACGTCGCCGGAAGGCGTGAGCAGGACCGAGGTCATCAGGCCGAGCGAGCCGAAGCCCTGGGCCACGGTGTCCGACTGAACGTCGCCATCATAGTTCTTGCAGGCCCAGACGAAGGCGCCGCTCCATTTGAGGGCGCTTGCCACCATGTCGTCGATCAGCCGGTGCTCATAGACGATGCCCTTGGCCTTGAACTTTGCGGCGAATTCCTTGTCGAACACCTCCTGGAAGATATCCTTGAAGCGCCCATCGTAGATTTTCAGGATCGTGTTCTTGGTCGAGAGGTAGACCGGCCAGCCGAGGGTCAGGCCGTAATTCATGCAGGCGCGAGCGAAGCCGCGGATCGATTCATCCAGGTTGTACATGGCCAGCGCCACGCCGCTGCCGGGAAAATCGAACACCACATGCTCGATCGGCGCGCCACCGCCCATGGGTTCGAATTTGATCGTGAGCTTGCCCTTGCCGGGAATGATCATGTCGGTAGCGCGATACTGATCGCCGAAGGCGTGACGGCCGATGACGATCGGCTGGGTCCAGCCGGGAACCAGGCGCGGAACGTTCTTGCAGATGATGGGCTGGCGAAAGACGGTGCCGTCCAGAATGTTGCGGATCGTCCCATTGGGCGATTTCCACATCTTCTTGAGGTTGAATTCCTTTACCCGGGCTTCATCCGGCGTGATGGTCGCGCATTTGACGCCGACGCGGTGCTGCTTGATCGCGTTGGCGGCATCGACCGTGATCTGGTCGGATGTCGCTTCCCGGCTTTCGATCCCGAGATCGAAATAGACGAGATCGATATCGAGATAGGGAAGGATCAGCTTTTCCTTGATGAAGCGCCAGATAATGCGCGTCATCTCGTCGCCGTCGAGTTCGACGACCGGCTTGGCAACCTTGATCTTCCTCATGCGAACCGTATCCTGATTTGGCGGCGGATCATAGCGAGCGGGTCATTGCACTGCCAGCGTGGAAAGCTCTACTTCCATGCGGTTTACGTGGTCTTCGAATGCGAAATTTTGCCGCAGGACCCGGCGTCCCGCTTCGCCCAGGCGACGGCGTAGCGCTGGATCGTGACGAATGCGGGCGATGTTGGCGGCAAGCGCTGCGGCATCGTTCACGGGCGATAGCAGGCCGGATTCTTCATGCCGGATCGCCTCGGGGATCGGCCCGAAGTCGCTGGCAATGACGCAGGTGGCAAAAGTCATCGCTTCCAGGATCGAGAGCGCAACGAGATCGTCACGGGTGGGGAATAGCAGCGCATCGCAATGCTGCAGCCAAGCATTCACCGTTGCCTCGGGCTGCGAGCGCAGGAAATGGACTTGGGGCCAGCGGTGGCGAATTGCTTCGTAATAGGGCGGATAGGCGTCTTCCCGTCCCAGGCAATATAGTTGAATGCCCGGATCGGCAAGCTGGCGCAGGGCCTCGATCGAGATATCGTAACCCTTGCGCTCATCGACCATGCCGAGCTGCAGGAGATAGAGCTTGCCCGGCTCGCGGGTGAAGGGGCAGGGAAGCGGGGTCGTGTCGGTACCGATCCCGTAGGGCACCACCCTCCAGTTATCGCCGGTCAGCCAGTTGCGATAGAGCGTCTCGGCCTGCCAGCGGGTGGGAAAGACGATGCGCCGCGCCGTGGCGAAGGCGCGCATGTCGAAGCTTTCCTCGGCCACGTATTTGAGGCCCATCCCGGGCTCATGAACCCACCACAATACCGGCAGGGATTTGGCGCCATGCATGACGACGGCGGAGGCGGGCAGTGTGTTGACCAGCATGACGTCGTAGCCGGTGAGATCCGTTCTGCCGACCAGCGGGATGCCGATGCGCCGGTATTCCTCCACCAACGGTTCTTCCGGCCGCTTCAGGGCCACCAGATGGATAGCGTGACGCCCCCGCAAGGCGCGCAGCAGGCGAAACAGGATGATGGGCGCGCCTTCACGCTGGAAATTATGGCCGTAGACGAGTAGCCGCATCTCTTTGCGGGATGGCCCTCAGAGCCGGTCCGGCTGGTCCGGAATTTGTGGCGGCGGAGCCTGCTTCAACCCCGCCAGTAATTGGGGGACGGTGCTGATGACGCGATAAAGATCGCGATCGCCCGGATGGGCGAAGCCCTGGCCGATGACATGATCGATCAGCGTCAGCAGCGGCCGCCAGTAGCCGGCGATATCCACCAGAAATACTGGCTTGTCGTGCAAAGCGAGCTTGCGCCATGTCAGAATTTCAAAGGTCTCATCCAGCGTGCCGAAACCGCCGGGCAGGACGGCAAAGGCATCGGACATCTCGAACATGCGCTGTTTGCGCTGATGCATGCTGTCGACGACAATAAGTTCGCTGGCGCCGCGATGGCCGACTTCCACCTTGTCGAGATGGCCCGGAATGATGCCGACGACATCGCCGCCGGCGCCCAGCACCGCATCGGCCAGTGCCCCCATCAGTCCGATGCGCGCCCCGCCATAGACCAGGCGGATGCGCTCGCCGGCCATGGCACGGCCGAGCTCGCGTGCGGCATCGGCATGGCGGCTATCGAGGCCGATGCCGCTGGCGCAATAGACGCAAAGGGACGTGTCGAAGCGCATTCAATCAACTTTCAATCGGGCGGGCTTCAATCGGGCGACCTTCAATCAGGCAGGGGAATAAAAGGCGGCGGGCTGTTGTCTAATTGATGGCAGAGCGATTGTGAAGCCTTGGTGTGCCCTTGGGCGTGCCTTTCACGGCTATCGCTTCACGCGTTCGTCATCGTCCTGTGGTTGCCCCTCCCGCCGAACGGATGTTAGCTGATGGTGTCCTGGTGAATAGAGCGATGAAACGAAATCTGGTCGCGGCACCATTCCTCATTGGTTTTCTCCTGGTGACGCTCCTCACCGGGATCGAACCCGCTCGGGCCGATAGTGGTTCCCTGGAGCGGGGCGCCTATCTGTTTGCAGTTGCCGGCTGCGGCGGCTGCCATACTGACGAGGCGCATCATGGCGCGCCGCTGGGTGGCGGCACTCCTATCGACACGCCATTTGGCACATTCTTCGGTCCCAATATCAGCCGCGACCCGACCTATGGCATCGGCAGCTGGAGCGATGCCGATTTCATCCGCGCGCTGCGCGAGGGCTTGCGGCCGGATGGCGGCCATCTGTTCCCGGCATTTCCCTATCCCTCGTTCACGCTCATGTCCGATACGGACATACTCGATCTCAAGGCCTACATCTTTGCCCAGCCGGCCGTGGCCCAACCGAGCAAGGAACACGACATCTGGTTTCCCATTTCGTGGCGCTGGCTGCAGACATTTTGGCGCTGGATGAACTTCACTGAAGGCCCGTTTCAGGCGGATAGCGCAAAGACCCCGGCCTGGAATCGCGGCGCCTATCTTGTGCGGGCAGTCGCTCATTGCGGGGAATGCCATACGCCACGGGGAATGAGCGGCGGGCTGGAAATCGATCTTGCCTATTCGGGCACCAAAGACGGGCCGGGCGGACAGAAGGTCGCCAATATCACTTCGGATAAGGATACCGGCATAGGCCGTTGGTCTCATTACCAGATCGTCCATTTTCTGAAGAGCGGCATCCTGCCCGACGGTGATGTCGCGGGCTCGCTGATGGGTGAGGTCATTCGCCGCAGTACCAGCCAGATGACCGATACCGACCGCGACGCGGTTGCGACTTATCTGGAAGGCCTTCCCGCCATCGCCAATCCCGACGCCAAGGCTGCCCAGCCCGGTTTCGATTGATTGCCCCGGGCGCCTTGGAGTATTAGTTTAAGGTCTTGGATTTTCAGCATATTGGCGAGGGGCCTTGAATCGGTTCGCAATCTTGGGCGCGATGGGGGTCGCGGTAATTGTTGCCGCGCTGCTGCTCAACTACGCGATCAATCGTGACGAGGGGACGGACAGCTCCGCACCCCCGACCGTAGCCACGTCCTCCGATACCACTCAGCCCGCCGCCTCCGGCGAACAGACCGCGTCAAGCGGCACGAGCTCGGCCGGCACGGGCACCGCCGGCACAAGCGGGACGGGCACTGCAACGGCAACAAGCGGCACAGCGGCAACAACGTCGGGTACCTCGTCGGGTACCGGCACTGCCACGTCAGGTGGCTCTTCGGGCACGTCGGCTTCGACAGGGTCGGGCGCGACCCCCGGCGCGCCGGCTGTGGGTTTACCGCCTGCACCGGGCTCTTCCGGCGTCGTGATACCGAGCTTCGATATCGTGCGCATCAATCCGGATGGCGGCATGGTCATTGCCGGCCGGGCAGCACCCCACAGCATGGTGAGCGTCACCGCCGACGGGCAGAAGATCGGCAGCATTGCCGCCGATGATCGCGGCGAATGGGTGTTGCTGCCCGATACCAAGCTCGCCCCGGGCAACCACCAGCTCGCCATTTCCTCGCAGCTCACGGGCCAGACTGCGGTCGCCTCGCAGGATGTCGTCGTCGTCGTCGTGCCGCAGCCCCAGATTGCATCCAACGGACAGACGACGGGCCAGAACCAGACGGCAGCGGCCGCCAATCAGCCGACCCAGCCTTTGGCGGTGGTGGTTCCCGGCAACAACCAGGGCAGCGTGGTTCTCCAGGCGCCCGCACCCCCGCAATCGGGCCTGCTGATTCTGCAGTCGGTCGATTACGACGCCGATGGGCGTCTTGTAATCGGCGGCCAGGCGCCGCCGGGCGAAGAGGTGCGCGCCTATCTCGACAACCGCTATCTGGGCGTCGCCAAAGCCGATCAGGCAGGCCGCTGGCATATCAAGCCCGAGGATCTCGTGGCGCCAGGGCTGCACAGCCTGCGCATCGACGAGGTGGATGCGGGCGGCAAGGTGCTCGCACGGGTCGAATCGCCCTTCTCGCGTGCCCTGCCGGTGGATGTTGCGGCGGGCAGCCAGGTCGTGGTGGTTCAACCCGGGAACAGTCTCTGGCTGATAGCCAGCCGCACCTATGGCAGCGGCTTTCGCTACACGGCGATCTATCAGGCGAACAAGGGTCAGATCACCGATCCCGATCTGATCTATCCGGGACAGATCTTCAAGCTTCCCAGCAACACGACGACCCAATGATGCATCGCCGCGGCCGGGCCCCGATGCCCGCACGGCGTCGCTGACGGCAGTTATCGTTTGGCGCCCGGCTTTATTCCTCCGCTCGATCGTGACGGCTGGGTGTTTCTCGCCATCTTCGTCTTCGTCACGGTGCTGTTGTTCTGGCTCTGGTGGCCGTTGGGCTGGATCGGGGTCATCGCCAGCGCCTGGTGTGCTTATTTCTTTCGCGATCCGGCGCGCGTCTGCCCCACCGGCGCGAACTGGGTTCTGAGTCCTGCCGATGGCGTCGTCTCGGCCATCGGACCCGCTTTGCCGCCGCCCGAGATCGGGCTCAGCGAGACGCCGCTTACCCGCATCAGCGTCTTCATGAATGTGTTCAACGTCCATGTGAACCGCTCGCCGGCCGATGGCGAGATCGCGGCGATCGCCTATCGCAAGGGACGTTTCTTCAACGCCTCTCTCGACAAGGCCAGCGAGTTCAACGAGCGCAATGCGCTGCGCATCACGTCGAGTGCTGGTCCCTCGATCGGCGTGGTCCAGATCGCAGGCCTGGTGGCGCGGCGTATCCGCTGCGATGGCAAGATCGGCGACATGGTCTTCGCCGGACAGAAGTTCGGCTTGATTCGCTTCGGCAGCCGTGTCGATGTTTATCTGCCGGCGGGTATTGCGCCTTTGGTCAGCCCCGGCCAGATCATGGTGGCGGGTGAAACGGTGCTGGCCGATCTTGTCGGCGGCGGCCGCGAACGGCCGGCTGTACTGCGCTAAGGAAGGCGGAAAGCAATGCCCAGAATTCAACGCCTGCCCATGTCGCGGCTTCGCGACCAGTCGTTCAACCGGCTGATTCCCAACATCCTGACGCTGCTCGGCCTCTGTGCCGGTATGACCTCCATCCGGCTTGCCTTGCTGGAGCGCTGGGAACTCGCCGTGGCGGCTATTGCCGTTGCCGCCGTGCTCGATGCGCTCGATGGCCGGATCGCGCGTCTTCTCGATACATCCAGCAAATTCGGCGCCGAGCTCGATTCCCTGTCGGACATGGTCTGCTTCGGCGTCGCTCCGGGACTGCTGCTCTATATCTGGACGCTGCATGATGCCGGCGGCATCGGTTGGGCCGTGACATTGTCATTCGGGGTTTGCTGCGCGCTGCGTCTGGCGCGCTTTAACACCAAGCTCGACAATGCCGATCTGCCGGCCTGGACCGGGCGCTTCTTTGTCGGTACGCCGGCCCCGGCCGGCGCCGGACTTGTGCTGACGCCGCTGATGGCGCGGTTCGAGTTCGGACCCGGCTGGTGGGGTAGCCCGCCCTTCGTCGGCCTCGTCGTGCTGGCCGTGGCGGGATTGATGGCAAGCCGCATCCCGACATTCTCGTTCAAGCGTCTCAAGGTGCCGGCTAAATCGGTGCTTCCGACCATGCTGGGCATCGGCCTGCTGATCGCCTTCGTCATCAGCACACCCTGGATTACTTTCCTGGGCCTGGCGGTCGCCTATCTCGGCACCATTCCCGTCAGCATACTGGCCCACCGCCGCCTCGCCGCACGCCGCGCGATGGCGGAACCCGTCGACCACACCACCCCCCTGCCGCATTAAGCGGCAGCAGCGGCGAGGTGCGGGGGCGAGCGGGAGAGCGCCATGCTCGATGGGACGCTGCGCCGCTTCATCGATCCGCCGCTCGATCGGCTGAGCTTAAGGCTGGTCCGCGCCGGCATCAGCGCGAATGCCATGACGCTGGGCGGCTTTGCCGTCGGGCTGCTGTCGTTGCCGCTTTTGGCCGTGGGCGCCTATGGCGGAGCGCTGGTGGCAATCCTTATCAATCGCCTTGCCGATGGACTGGATGGCGCCATTGCTCGGCGCCGGGGTGCGAGCGACCTAGGTGGCTATCTCGATATCGTCTGCGATTTCATGTTTTACGGTGCGGTGGTCTTCGGCTTCGCCCTGGCGGCGCCCGATAACGGGTTGCCGGCGGCATTTCTGCTGCTCGCCTTCATCGGAACCGGCGGGTCGTTCCTGGCGTTTGCCGCCATGGCAGCGCGGCGTAAGATCGAGACAAGATCGCGCGGTCCGAAGTCTCTCTATTATCTGGGCGGCCTGACAGAGGGCACCGAGACGATCGCCTTTTTCGTCGCCTGCTGCATCTTTCCCGGCGCCTTTGTGCCGCTCGCCTGGACCTTCGCCGCCGCCTGCTGGATCACCACGATAACGCGCGTACTTTCTGCCTGGCGGATGCTGGGACCCTGAGGCCAGGCGATTTGCCAACCCGGGGCGGCTAGCGTTGAGGCAGGCAGCCGCATCTGTCAGAATTGCCGAATGAGCCGTTGTGCAGTTTTATCCGGCGCCTGAAGGAGGCGTTTTAATGTCCGCTCTCATACGCCAGTCAGTTGTCCTCAAGGCCATGCCGGCCGCGCTGTTCGATGCTTTCCTCGATTCAAGGAAGCATTCTAGGATTACCGGCGCGCCGGCCAAGGTCAGTCGGCGCCCGGGCGGGCGGTTCACGGCCTTCGGCGGCGCGCTCAGCGGCCGCAATCTTCTGCTCGTTCCCGGACGGATGATCGTGCAGGCCTGGCGCTCGACCCAGTTCAAGACGGGCGATCCCGATTCGATTCTGATCCTTACCTTCAACAAGGCCGCCGGCGGCACACGCATCGATCTGGTCCATGTCAACGTACCCGCCCACGACCATAGCGGCGTCACCAAGGGTTGGCCCAAATACT
>DASXQK010000385.1:0-3491 GCA_036493015.1 Dongiaceae bacterium
TGCCGAAAGCGATCTGGCAGAACGGCTCGACAATTCCAGTTATCGCGACGACATGCTGCGGCTGCTGTTCATCTGCTGCCATCCTGAATTGCCGGCGACCCAGCAGATCGCGCTGGCGCTGCGCGTCGTCTCCGGCCTTTCGGTCAAGGAGATCGCGCGGGCTTTCCTGGTGAGCGAGGCCGCCATGGAACAGCGCATTACACGGGCCAAGCGGCGCATCGAGGCGGCGGATGTCCCCTATGAAACACCCGGCGCCATCGAACGGGCAGAGCGCCTGGCCACCGTCGCGGCCATGCTCTATCTGCTGTTCAACGAAGGCTATTCCGCCAGCGGGGGCGAGGCGCATATCCGCGCAGCGCTGTGCGAAGAAGCGATCCGCCTCTCACGCCTGCTGCTGAAGCTGTTTCCCGCCGAGCCGGAGATCATGGCGCTGACGGCGCTGATGCTGCTGCAGCATGCCCGTGCCGTGGCCAGGCTGGATAGCGAGGGCGCCATCGTGCTGCTGGACGATCAGGATCGCGGCAAATGGGATCGCGATTCAATCGCCGAGGGGCTTGCCCTGATCGACAAGGCGCTGCGCCACAACCGCC
The DNA here is from genome assembly GCA_036493015.1 of Dongiaceae bacterium. GTDB lineage: Bacteria > Pseudomonadota > Alphaproteobacteria > Dongiales > Dongiaceae > DASXQK01. The sequence continues at coordinate 591 of DASXQK010000385.1, forward strand.
CCGGCCCCTATCAAGTGCAGGCGGCCATCGCCGGTGTGCACGCCCATGCCGCGCGGCCCGAGGATACCGACTGGGCCGAGATCGAACAGCTCTATACCGTGCTGGAGCGCATGCAGCCATCGCCGGTGGTGCGGCTCAACCATGCCGTGGCGGTCGCCAAGCTGCGCGGACCCGCAGAGGCGCTGACGCTTCTCGAGCCGCTGGAAAAACCGCTCGGCGCCTATTTCCATTTCTTCGGCGTGAAGGGCTGGCTGTTGATGCAGCTTCAGCGCCATGCCGAGGCCAAGACGGCCTTCGATCGCGCCATCGCGTTGGCCCATACCCCGGCCGAGGCAAGCCATATCCGTACGCATCTCGATCGGCTGGAGAGGGATTCGAAGGCGGCAGGTTAGGACGCCGTCCACCTCTTCTTTCCTTTCCCTCCAAAAAACCTCCGCCCCTGTCGGAACACACGGCGCTCCTTCGTCCTTGAATCAAACCTGCAAGGAAAGGAGATCGCCATGCCCGCAAAAGCCGCCGCCAAAGTTCCCCAGGCAAAGAGAGCGATGCCGAAAATCGTCTCCGCCGGCGAATGGCAGAAGGCCCATGAGGCATTCATGAAAAAGGAAAAGGCCGCGACCAAGGCCCACGATGCGCTGGCTGCCGAACGCCGCCGTCAGCCCATGACCCGCATCGAGAAGATTTATGAATTCGATGGCCCTGCGGGCAGGAAAAGCGGCAAAGCCAGCCTGCTCGACCTGTTCGATGGCCGGGGCCAGCTTCTGCTCTATCACTTCATGTTTGCGCCAGGCGTCAATGGCTGGCCTAAGGCCGGCTGTCCGGGCTGCTCTTTCTTTCTCGACCAGATCAGCAACGTCGTGCATCTGAACGCGCGCGACGTGTCGCTGGCGATCGTCCCGCGCGCGCCGCTGGCGAATATCGAGAGCTACCAGCAGCGCATGGGTTGGCCGTTCCCCTGGTATTCATCGGCCAGCAGCGATTTCAACACCGATTTCGGCCTGACAACGCCGGAGGGTGAGAATCACGGCCTCAGCGTTTTCCTGCGTGATGGCGACGCGATCTATCGGACATATTTCAGCACGGCGCGCGGGCTGGAGCAGCTGGGCAGCACCTGGTCGTTCCTCGACATCACACCCTACGGCCGGCAGGAAACCTGGGAAGATTCCCCGGCAGGCTGGCCGCAGACGCCGCCCTTTACCTGGTGGCGACGGCATGACGAGTACGGCCGGAGTGAGCCGAAAAGCAAATAATTACCCCAAATCCGTCACTCAATCGTCAGAGCGGACTGCCACTATTCCGGCGGTCGCCTGCAGGTACAATCAGAGGAGCAAGTCATGCAGCTCAATCCCTATCTCTTCTTCAAGGGCCGCTGTGAAGAAGCCTTCCGCCACTATGAGAAGGTCCTCGGCGGCAAGGTCGTCGCCATGCTGACCTATGGCGATGCGCCCGATCCATCGCAATCGCCAGCCAAGGACCAAAAGCTGATCATGCATGCGCGCATGACCGTGGGTGACAAGGTACTGATGGGTTCCGACGCGCCAGAAGACCGCTTCCATACGCCACAGGGATTCTCGGTATCGCTGGGCATTGAGGATCCGAAGGAAGCCGAGCGTGTCTTTGCCGGACTTTCGGAGGGCGATGCCAATGTGATCCTGCCGATCGCCGAGACCTTTTGGGCCCAACGCTTCGGCATGCTGGTCGATCAGTTCGGCACGCCCTGGATGATCAACTGCGAGAAGAAGCAGTAGGCTTGTTCTTTCAGCTCAAATGATGCACCGGACCCATGCCGTAGACCGGCGTGGGGATGCCTTCCATCCGCGCCTTGAGCTGCAGGGAAAGAAACTGCGAATAGTGGCGCGACTGGTGCAAATTGCCGCCATGGAACCACAGCGCTTCCTGATGGGTGGGCTTCCACATGTTGCGCAGCTCCCCCTCCCAGGGTCCTGGATCCTTGCGGGTTGCTGATCCCAGGCCCCAGCACTTTCCGACCTTGTCGGCCGCCTGCTGGCTGATGAGTTTGGCTGCCCAGCCGTTCATCGAGCCATAGCCGGTCGCAAAAACGATCAAATCGGTCGGCAGTTCGCTGCCGTCGCTGAACGCGACTGAATGTTCCTCGATGCCTGCGACCTCGACGCCGCTCTTCAGCTTGATCTTGCCATCGGCCACGAGTTGGCTGGCGCCGACATCGATGTAGTAGCCGGAACCGCGCCTGAGATACTTCATGAACAGGCCGGATTCGTCTTCGCCGAAGTCGAGCATGAAGCCCGCCTTCCGGAGGCGCTCGTAGAAATCTGCATCGCGCCGCTTCATTTCCACATATATCGGCATCTGCCGCTCGGCCATGAGCCGGTAGGGCATCGAGGCGAAAATCAGATCGGCCTTCTCCGTCGTGATCCCCGCCGCCACCGCAGCTTCGGAATAGAGCTTGCCGGTGCCGAGTTCCATGAGCGTGTCGCTACGCGATACATGGGTGGAGCTGCGCTGCACCATTGTCACCTCGGCGCCCACTTCCCAAAGGGCTGCGGCGATGTCGTGGGCCGAGTTGTTGGAGCCGACCACCACGGCCTTCTTGCCCGCATAGGCATCCGGTCCCGGATGCCGGCTGCTGTGATGCAGATCGCCCTTGAATGCCGCCATGCCCGGGACCGAAGGCATGTTCGGCACCGCCGACATGCCCGTGGCGAGCACAAGCTGCCGTGGATACAGGGTCATCGGCTTGCCCTCGCGAACAATCTCGACGACCCACGTCTTCTTCGCCTCATCGAAGCGGGCACTCACGCATTCGGTGCTGCCCCAGTAATCGAGCTCCATCACCCGCGTATACATCTCGAGCCAGTCGCCGATCTTGTCCTTCGGGCTATAGACCGGCCAGTGATCGGGAAACGGCAGATAGGGCAGGTG
>DASXQK010000386.1:0-2851 GCA_036493015.1 Dongiaceae bacterium
CACGCCCAGCACTTCGCCACGCCGCACATCCAGATCCAGGCCGTTATGGACCACCTGCTTGCCGAAGCGGGTGACCAGGCTACGGACCGAAATGATGGGATCGGTGCTGTCCAGCCGCGCTGGCGGGTTGGCGCCATTAGCACCCCTTCCTGCGTCCGGTGTCCTGGCGGACTCGCTCATATGTGCAGCGACGAGAACATGATCGAGAAGAACGCGTCGAAGACGATGATCAGGAACAGGGATTCCACCACCGACTGGGTGGTGAGGCGCCCGACGCTTTCAGCACTGCCGGAAACCCGCATGCCTTCGAAGCAGCCGACCATGGCAATCAGCGCGGCAAAGACCGGGGCTTTCACCAGCCCCACCCAGAGATGGGTCAGCGTGACCGAGTTGTGAAGCTGGGTCAGGAATTGGGACGGCGTCATGCCCAACAGGAAGACGCAGGCGAGCCCGCCGCCGGTCAGCGCCATGATATCGGAATAGAACGCCAGCAGCGGCAGCGCCACCATCAGCGCCATCATGCGCGGCAGGACCAGCACGTCGAGAGGGTCGAGGCCCAGCGTGCGCAGCGCGTCAATCTCCTCGTTCACCTGCATGGTGCCGATCTGGGCGGTAAACGCGCTGCCGGTGCGGCCCGCAACAATGATCGAGGTCAACAGGATCGCCATTTCGCGCAGGGTGAGCACGCCCACCAGGTTGACGGTGAAGACCTGGGCTCCGAAGCGGCGCAGCTGGTCGGCGCCCTGATAGGCCAGCACGATGCCGATCAGGAACGAGATCAGGCCGATGATGGGCATCGCGGCAAGGCCGGTCGACTGCAGATGGGCAACGAAGGCCTTCACCCGGATGCGCCGCGGCTGCACGATCATGCGCAAGAACCCGATGACGACGCTGCCGAAGAAAGCGGTCAGGTCGCGGCCCTGGGTCAGGAAGGTCATCGTGGCGCCGCCGATGGCGACGATGAGATCGGTCAGATGATGATGCTGGATCGGCAGGTGCGGCGGCGGCAAACCTGCCGCCAGCACCTTTTCCAGGATCGCCGTCTGCGCCAGCCCCGCCCCTTCGATGGCCACGTCCATACCGGCGCTCTTGAGCGCGGCCTGGGTGCGCGAGATCAGCCAGCCGCCGGCGCTGTCGATGCTGCGCACCCCGGAAAGGTCGAAGCGGACCCGGCGGGTCCCGCTCGGGCGGATGGCGGCGATCTTGGCGTTCAGCGGGGCGAGTGCTGCGATGGTCCAGTCGCCGCCGCAGACAATTCGCAGCTCGCCGTCCGCCTGCCGGGCCTCGATCGTTGCCGCCTCTGCCGCCATTCCCTCTCGCTCTCCGCAACTGGCCGGCATCTTAGTCTGGCGGGCAAGGGCCCCGGTAGTTTGTTTTAAGGCTGTTTTCTGGCGGCTGCGCCGCTAGATTTGCCCCCAAGACGACAGCGCGGCGATAGAACCGGGCAATACAACAGGCGGCAAACGGCGGGGCCAATGCAAATCAAAGACCATATTCGCCAGATTCCGGACTTCCCCAAGCCCGGCATCCTTTTCTACGACATTTCGACCCTGCTGGCCCATGGCCAGGCCTGGCGGGCGACGGTCGAACATCTCGACCGCTGGCTGGAGCCCCTCAAACCCGATCTGCTGGTCGGCATCGAATCCCGCGGATTCCTGATTTCCGCCCCCCTCGCCTATCTCTCCGGCCGCGGCTTCGCCATGGTGCGCAAGCGTGGCAAGCTGCCCGGCCGGGTGATACCCTATAGCTACGATCTGGAATACGGGACCGACACGGTGGAGATCCAGGCCGATGCGGTGAAACGCGGCCAGCGCGTGGTGGTCCTGGACGACTTGCTGGCGACCGGCGGGACCATGGCGGCGGCCATAGCACTGCTGCGCGCGGTCGGCGCCGAGGTGGTGGGCTCGGCCTGCATCATCGAACTGGCGTTCCTGGGCGGGCGCAAGCGGATCGATACGGCCTTCGAATCCGTCGTCTGCTACGAAAGCTGAGCCGCCAGCGCCAGCAACGCCCGGTCGCTGCCCTGCGGCCCGATCAGCGATAGCCCGACCGGACAGCCATTGACGCGGCCCGCCGGGATATTGATCTGGGGCAGACGCGCCATTCCGGCGATGCAGGTAAGGCTCAGGGTCCGGTCGCGAAAATTCTGTGAACTCTGTCCTTCGAGGCCACGCAGCGGCGCAATGTCGGGGGCGGTCGGCAACAGCAGCAGGCCGACCGAGCCCAGGATCGCGGCCATGCGAGCGGCAAAACTGCGGCGGCGATCCGGTTCATCGGCAATCGGCTGGCTCGCCACGCTGCGCGCCCATTCGAATCGCGCGGCGACCTCCGGCCCGAATTTCGGATGCTGCTTTTCGATCCAGGCGCCATGGGTCTGCCAGATCTCGCGGGCCTGCAATTTGCGAAACGTGATCATCAAGTCGGCAAGGCCGCCGATCTCGATTGCAGGCTTGGCCCCCAGCAGCGCTTCAGCCTTCTCAGCCATCGGCTCGAGTGCCGCCCGTACGCCAGGCTCAGCCAGCGCAAAGGCATCGGCAAGGCGCGCGACACCAGGCGCAGGGCTTGCGCTGTCCTCGCCCAGCAGTACCGCGCCGATGCGTTCCATCAGGGCGGCATCGCAGGCAAACCAACCGGCCGTATCGAAGGAAGGGGCGAGCGGCATCACACCTTCCAGGCTTACGCGTCCATGGGTCGGGCGGATGCCATGGATGCCGCAGACGGCGGCGGGCACACGCACCGAACCGCCGGTGTCCGAACCCAGTGCGGCATCGACAGCCTTGCCCGCCACGGCCGAGGCCGACCCGCTGGACGAGCCGCAGGGAATTCGGCCCGGGGCGTTCACATTGACCGG
>DASXQK010000387.1:0-2673 GCA_036493015.1 Dongiaceae bacterium
CTGCTGAACGAGTACTTCACCGAGATGTCGGCGATCGCACTCGAGCATGGCGGCACCATCGACAAATTCATCGGCGATGCGATCGTCATCTTCTTTGGCGATCCGGAGACCAAGGGGCCGGTGGAAGATGCCAAGGCGTGCTTGCGCATGGCGGTTGCCATGCAGCGCCGGGTGGCGGAGCTGAACGCCAAATGGCGCCGCGAGGGCGTGGAAGAACCCTTCCGCGTGCGCATGGGCATCAATACCGGCATCTGCAATGTCGGCAATTTCGGCAGCACCGACCGCATGGACTATACGATCATCGGCGGTGAAGCGAATTTGGCGGCGCGCCTGCAATCCATCGCCGAACCCGGGCACATTGTCGTCAGCTATGAAACTTATGCGCTGGTGCGCGATATCGTCGCGGCCGACGCGCTGGCGCCAATCACCATGAAAGGCATCAGCCGCGAGGTGATCCCTTACGCTGTCAGCGGGCTGCTCGATGAAACGGGCAGCATCCGGCATATCTTCAGCGAACACAGCACCGGCATGGATTTTTATCTCGATCCCCGGGCCGTCGATGCCCAGGCCGCCGAGCGAATTCGCACCGTACTGCGCAAGGCGCTGGCGGCGCTGGAGAACCCACAGCCGGCGGGTAAGACAACTTAGAACGACACCTGCATCATACTCGATCGTCATGCCCGGCCTTGAGCCGGGCATCCACGACTTTCCCGCCGCCCAAAGTAAGAAGCCGTGGATGCCCGCTTTCGCGGGCATGACGATTGATGTTTGATACCCCCATGGAATTTCGCAAAGCCGTCGCCGCAGATCTGCTCGCCATCGTGAAGCTGCTGGCCGACGATCCGCTGGGCGCCAAGCGCGAGCGCGCCGGGGATCCCTTGCCGCGCGAGTATCGCGATGCCTTTGGCGCCATCGAACGGCAGGCGGGGAATAGTGTCATCGTCGCGGTCGATGACGGCACGGTCGTCGGCTGCCTTCAACTGACACTCATTCCCGGCCTTTCGCGTCTCGGCATGCTGCGCGCCCAGATCGAAAGCGTGCGAGTGGCAGAAAGCCATCGAAGCCAGGGCCTGGGCGAGAGGTTGTTCCGCTATGCCATCGAGCAGGCCCGGGAAGCGGGTTGCGGCCTGATGCAATTGACCACCGACCGCAGCCGCCCCGATGCGCTGCGCTTCTATGAGCGGCTGGGATTCGAGGCGAGCCATCTCGGCATGAAGCTCGATCTCACCAAAGCGAAGGCGAAGAGCGCCTGATGGCCACGATCCGGCACGGCGCCATCGATGTGGTGGTGGTGGGTGCGGGCTTCGGGGGCGCAGCCTTCTGCCGTCGCCTGGCGCAACGGGCGCCGAAACTGCGCATCGCCTGCCTGGAGCGCGGCGGCTGGGTCGATCCGGCGGCGATGCCGGCCAACGGGACGCGCTGGCAGCGCACGGCGCTGGGCTCGCATGCGACCTGGTCGAACCTGCGGCTCAAATCCGGGATACGTACCGCCTCGGCCGACTACGCCATCGACGATACGAACTCGGCGATCAAGCCCTTGATGTGGAATGGCGTCGGCGGTTCCACCATCAACTGGGCGGCGCATTTTCCACGCCTGCACCCCTCGGACTTCCGCACCCGCGGCCTCGACGGCGTGGGCGAGGATTGGCCCTTCGGCTATTTCGATCTCGAACCCTTCTACGATCAGAACGATATCGAGACGGGTGTGTCCGGCCTGGCCGGCGATCCCGCTTACCCGCCGAAGCCCGAGCGGCCCATGCCGCCGATCCCGCTCGGGCGGCTCGGCATGACGGCCGCGCGCGGCTTCGACGCGCTGGACTGGCATTGGTGGCCGGTCGATGCGGCCGTCAACTCGGTTGCCTATGACGGGCGCGCCGCCTGCAATCATTGCGGCCCTTGCCTGCTCGGCTGCGTGAACCGCGCCAAATCTTCGACCGATGCCACCTATTGGCCCAAGGCGATTGCCGCCGGCGTCGAGCTGCGCAGCAATTGCATCGTGCAACAGGTGGTGATCGAGGCCAGCCGTGCCACCGGCGTTACCTATCGCGATGCGGAAGGCAGCGAGCATTGGCAGCCGGCATCCTGTGTCGTGGTCGCCGGCAACGGGATCGGCACGGCGCGGCTGTTGCTTGCCTCCGGCCTCAACAGCCCGGCGCTGGGGCGCAATCTGATGTTCCATCCTGCCGCCTATCTGCGCGGCATGTTCAGGGAAGAACTCGATGGGCCAGTGGGGCCGGTCGGCTGTGCCATCTATTCCCACGAATTCTATGAGACCGACGCCTCGCGCGGCTTCAAGCGCGGCATCCATCTGCAGGTGACGCGCGAGAATGCGCTGCTGACCCAGGCCATGCGCCTCCAGCCCAATTGGGGTCGCGAGGCACTCAACAAACTGCGCGAGGAATTCCACCACTCGATCGTGGTGCTGGTGCAGTCGGAAGACATGCCCGAGGCCCATAACCGCGTGAGCCTGACCAGCGAGACGGATGGCGACGGCTTGCCCGGCGTGCGGCTGGATTACGCCGTCTCGCCCGAATGCCGCCGCAGCCTCGATTTCGGCATGGCACGGGGCGAAGAGATGCTGCGCGCCGCCGGCGCCTGGCGGATCGAGCGATTGCCGCTGGCACCCATGACCGGCTGGCATCTGCTGGGCACCGCCCGCATGGGCCGCGATCC
>DASXQK010000388.1:0-14565 GCA_036493015.1 Dongiaceae bacterium
GAGCCCTTTGGCCTTGTCGCACTCGAGGCGGCCCAAGCGGGGCGCGCCGTGGTGGCCAGCGCTGTCGATGGCCTGCCCGAAGTCGTGGTCCACGAACAGACGGGCCTGCTTGTGCCGCCCGGCGATGCGGCGGCGCTGGCCGCTGCGATCGCCAGCCTGTTCGACAATCCCGAGCGCGCCAAAGCCATGGGCGAAGCGGGCCGCCGGCGCGCGGAAAGTCATTTTTCCTGGGACCGATATGTGACCACCCATGAAGGCCTGTTCCAACAGGTGGCAGGCCGATGAAGCCGATCCATCGACCGCCATTGGCCGAAGTACTTGCAGCACTGCTGCCGGACTCGCGCGACACACTTCTTCTGCGCGCCTGCCTGGGCGATGCGGCATCATCCGCCGGCGCCTGGCGGGCCTGGCTGCCCGATACCGGCGGATTGCCCAAGGCCCTCACCGACCGGCCGGCATACCGCGGCTTGATGCCCCTGCTTCATCATTCCTTGCGCAGCCATCGCATTGCCGCGGCGGACAGCGAACTCGCCATCCTGCGCGCCGCCAGCCTGTGGGAATTGCGCAGGGCGACAGAAATCCGGACCATCCTGCGCCAGGTCATTGCTGCGCTGCGCGAGGCGGGAATCCACCCAATTACAATCGGTGGGGTCGCGGTCGCTGCAGCCACCTATCCAGCTTTCGAACTGCGTCATTGTCATGATATCGCGCTGCTGGTTGAGAAAACGGCGCTGGTACGGGCGCGCGATAGGTTGATGGCGGCCGGCTTTACGCTCGCCGGTAAAGCCGGCGCCGACCAACACACTTCCTCTATCAACCTTCTGCATAAGGGCGGCCTGCCCCTCGTCCTGCAATCGGCTCTGTGGGCGCCGACCGGCACACTGGACCCGGCGGCCAATTTCCGGCGCCGGATCGTGGCTGCCGAACTGGATGACTCGACGCTGAGGGTGTTCAACCCGGCCGATATGCTGCTGCATGCCTGCGGCCAGAGTATCGAGCCCACCGAACCGGGAAACTGGGAATGGGTTGCCGATGCGGCAATGATCCTCCACCGCTACGGCCGAGCAGGCCTCAATTGGGCGACTCTGGTCGGAACGGCAAAAGACGGCGGCCTCGCCTTCCGGCTGTCGCTCCGATTCGACTATCTCGCCCGGTGCCTCGGCCTACCCGTCCCCGCTTTTGTGTTGGACGAGCTCGCAGCGGCCGCGTGGCAAGGCGAGCGGAGCGAACGGGAGCAATCGCTGTCGGTAACTCGAGGCTCGTTCGGCGTCGGACTCGGCACCATGCTGCGACAAAGCGGATGGCGATCGAGGCTCGCGGTCGTCCAATGGGCGCTGCGCCGCTCGCCGCGGCTTCTGGGCATGCGCGCCTTGCCATGAAGACATTCCTGCCCCGGATCGATCCGCGCACCGTGCCGCGCAGCCGGATGCTCGAGCAACTCGGCGACCGCCGGCCAGAGGTTTCCATCGTCGTACTTGCCGGTTCGTCGCCTGCGCCTGCCACCGATATCGAAGCAGCGATTGCCAGGATGCCAGGCAGCCAGATCATCCGGGCCGGCGGCAGTGGGACCGGGTTACCGGCCGGCGCGACCGTCGTTCATCGACAAGCGAACGAACCCGCGATCGAGCTGGTGAACCGCGCCAGCGCGCAGGCTTTGGGCAGGGTGATCTGCATTCTGCGGCCGGGCGAGGCCGGTGCAGCCCGATTGCCCGATCTGGCCGCATCATTCGCCAACGACCCGCGATTGGGCGCCGCTGCTCTTGGCGCCGGGGCTGCCTGTACCCTGGTTGCGAGAGAAAGCCTGTGGACGGCGCTGGCGGGTCTGGAGCCGGCGTTCGATGAGTGGGAATGGGCGATCCACGATTTCTGCCAGCGAGTGCGCTCGATCGGGTTTGCGGCACCGACGGGCCCTCTGCCGTGCGACGCCGTCAGTGCGGACGCTGCGCTGTTCCGGCACCGCGCGACGCTTGCCCCCTACCGCGGCGCTGTATCTCCCTCGGGCTCCGCGGCCGATGATCGCCTCTCGGTCTATACGGCCATCGCGGATGGTTATGACACGTTGAAGCCGCAACCCGCCGAGGCGCTCGGCGCGATCGAGCCGGTGGCGTTTCTCGACAAGGCCACGGCGGAAACCCATCGAGGCCACAGCCGGGGATGGCGTGTCGCCGCCCTGCCGCCGTCGGATAGCGATCCTCATCGCGCGGCGCGGTTTCCCAAGATCAACGCCCATCTGGCCTTGCCCAACAGCGACTACAGCCTGTGGGTCGATGCCTCGATCAGCATCGTGAGCCCTTTTCCTCTCACCCGTCTTGTCGACCTCTTCCTGCAGGATTGTGATATCTGCCTCTTCCGCCATTACGCGCGTAGTTCGATCTTTGAGGAGGCTGAGGCATGCCAAGCTTATGGCCTGGATCAAACAGATGTCATCGACGCGCAAATGGCCCGATACCGTGCCGAAGGCCTGCCGGAGGATGCCGGCTTGATCGAGGCGCCCGTGATCTTGCGCCGGCATACGGACGCAATTCGCCACCTCAACGAAGCCTGGTGGAATGAGATCGTTCGCGGCTCGCGGCGCGATCAGTTGAGCTTCAATTACGTGGCCTGGAAACTCGGCTTGCGCTACGCAACATTCCCGCTGTCGCTGGCGACAGGGAACGGGCTATTCGTCAAGTTTCAGCGCCAGCGGCAGCCCTAATTTATTCGGGCAAGCCCGCCTTGCGAAAGCCGATCAGCAGGCGTTCGCGCATCTCGTCCGCGAAAGAGAGTCTCTTTCCCAGCAAGCCAATTGTGGCATCAGACCGGCCCTTCAGAAAAAGATCGAGTTCGACGGCGCGCAAACAGGGGCTCGGCCTCTGCCACCTGATAGCGGTGAAGGCATTCGCGACCCTGAAGCACGAAATCATAGGCAATCCAATCCGCTGCCGGCTTTCGGCGGGCGTGCTCGGCACCGCTTGCCGCGACACTGCCTTCCAGCGAGGCGACGATGGTGCGGGTCACATCGTCCTGGACCGCGAAGATATCCTGGATGTCCCGGTCATAGCGCTCCGCCCATATATGGTTCAGGGTTTCCGCATCGATCAGCTGGGCCGTCACGCGCAGGCGATGGCCCATCTTGCGGACACTGCCTTCCACCACATAGCGCGCGCCCAGTGCGCGGCGGACAGCCGGAATGTCGACGGCAGGTCCGCGAAACTGGAAGGACGAGTTGCGCGCCGTCACCCGCAGGGTCCGATAGCGCGAAAGCTCGGTAATGATGTCTTCGGTGATGCCGTCGGCGAAATACTGCTGTTCGGCGTCGCTGCTCAAATTGGTGAAGGGCAGCACGGCGACCGAAGGCCATGCAGCCTGGGTCGAGCCGGCGGCGGCAGCCGGCATCGCCGGAACGGCTTCACCGGCAACGCTGTATGCCCGCACGGGCTGGGCGATGTTCTTCAGCGTCTGCTCACCCCGGTCATGGAAGGCGGCGCCGACTTTGCCTCGGACATGGTTGAACACCGTCTCCGAGACCAGGATTGCACCGGGCTCGGCAAGCGCTTCCAGCCGCGCGGCGATGTTAACCCCCTCGCCATAGAGATCGCTGCCCTCAACGATGACATCCCCAAGACGCCGACGCGAAGCTGGATGCGCCGCTCATCGGCCGAACCGGCTCCGGTCATCGCTTTCTGCAGATCGATCGCGCAGGCGACAGCGTTCACAGCACTGGCGAATTCGACCAATGCAGAATCGCCCATTTGCTTGAAGATGCGCCCCTGATGCTCGGCTACCAATGGTTCTATGATTCGCGCGCGCCGATCCTTGAGCGCGGCCAGTGTGCCGGACTCGTCAGCCTCCATCAGCCGGCTATAGCCGACCACATCGGCCACTAAAACGGCAGCAAGCCGGCGCTGGGCGCGTTCCTGGACCATCGTAGGCGACGGCTTCCCGGCGATTGCGACACGCCGGATAGTATGGGCGCCTCCGGACCAAGTCCATCAATGGACGGATCACGCTAGGCTTACGATCCGACCAATGCGCGGCTGAGGATGTGGCCTTACGTGCCGGCGAATGCTGCCAGCAAAGCCCGCAAGGCCGTGCGATCGATCTTGCCGGTGGATAGCAGCGGGAAATCCTGAAGCTGGATGATAGCGGCGGGCCGCGCGAAGACCGGCAGCCGCTCACTGCAATATCGGCGCAGCTCTTCCGCCGGCACGGCACCGCCCCGCACCAGCACAGCGGCGTAAATGAGGGTCTCGCCGTCTGCCTGATTCATGGCGAAGGCCGCGGCCTCGCGGACGCGGCCATGGGCGCGCAACGCCGTTTCCACCGCACCCAGATCGAGGCGATGGCCGCGGATCTTGACCATATCATCCGCCCGGCCCGCCGAAAAGATCAGCCCGTCCGGAGCCCGGCGGCCAAAATCGCCGGTTCGATAGGATTCGGGTAACCCAGGCAAGCGCCGGGATTTGGTGAGTTCCGGATTCTTCCAGTATCCCAGCATCAACGGCCCCCCGACCGCGCAGATTTCACCGATCTCGCCATCGGGCACCGCCTTGCCTCGCTCATCACAGAGCCGGATTTCGAAATTGCCGCTGGGTTTGCCCAACGGCACGGCCGTCATCGTTTCGGGAAACGGCCGAGGCACCTCAAAGCACAGCATCGTCGCGGCTTCGGTCGCGCCGTAGATATTGGTAAAGGCGGCCTCTGGAATCGCCGCCATGATCCGGCGCAAGAGAGCGGGCTGCAATGGTTCGCCCGCGATCCGCACCCGGCGAAGCGCGCCAAGGTCGTGGCGCTGCAGCGCCCCGTTTTCCAGCAGCAGACGCAGTGCCGTCGCTGTTGTGATCCAGGTCGTTATCTGCTCGGCCGCGAGTATCCCGGCGACACGGTCGGGAAACATCGCCTCGCGTTCGGAGGCCAGATAGACGCTGCAGCCGCCGATGAGAGGAAGGAAGACATCATGCGAAGAGGTGTAGTTCAGCGCCGAGGTGCTGATGAAGCGCTCCTCGGGAAGGATTTCGCCAGGCGCCAGCCAACTTTGCAGCGGCACACTGTCATGGCCGCGCATGACGCCCTTCGGCACGCCCGTCGATCCCGATGTCAACATCACCGCGGCCAGATCGCGTGGTCCCCGTGATGGTATCTGGCGGGCCGGAGAGGTGCCCTGCAACAGGGCATTCAACCCATTGCCACCTGACGCTGGCTCAACGGTCGCCATCGTCCAGGAATCGGCTGGTTGCGCGCTCGTCTGAAGCTGGGCTGCGATCTCGGGTGTGGTGATGAGCAGCCGCGGTTGGATCGCCCGCAGGCTTTCGCGCAGCTGGAACGCCGGCGCGCCAAAATGCAGCGGCACATAGGCCGCGCCGGCGGCATGAACGCCATAGATTACCAGCACGCTTTCCAGACATTTGGGCATGCAGACGGCGACGCAATCGCCGATCCCGACATCCCGGGCGCGCAGCCAGCCCGCCACGCGAAGCGTGCCATCGCGCACCGCGGCGAAGCTGAGCCTGCCCGCTGCCGAAGTCAGGCAGGAGCGGCTTTCCCATGATTGCGGGATATCGAGTAGCCGCCTGACGCCGGGATAGGGATAGGGCATCAGCGGGCCGGCGGATGGCTAGCGTGCCGGTTTTTGTTTCTGCCCGCGCCGCAGCAGGAACTGCGCCCCGAACAGCACCGTCAGCGAGAACAGCATCACCGTCGTGCCGATGACATTGATCTCCGGCGTGACCCCGCGGCGGATCGAGGAGAAGACATAGATCGGCAGCGTCGTCACCGAGCCGGCGACGAAGAAGGCGATGACGAAATCGTCGAGGCTGAAGGTGAAGGAGAGCAGGAACCCTGCCACGATCCCCGGCATCAGCTGCGGCAAGGTCACTTGGCGGAATGTCGCCCAGGGGTCGGCATAGAGATCCATCGACGCCTCGATCAGGCTGCGATCCATGCCGGCGATGCGCGCCCGAACGATGACGATGACCAGCGCCATCGAGAACAAAGTGTGAGCGGCGATGATCGAGCTGTAGCCCATGGCAAGTTGCGGCGCGCTGGCCGGATCGCCTGGCCAGATCGCCAGCAGGGCCGGGTTGATAAACCCGAACACCGTCACCAGCGCGATCAGGGTGGAAATGCCGATGACGATGCCCGGCACCATGATCGAAACGTAAGTCAGTCCGTCGAACGCGACCCTGAGCGGACCCTTGACCCGTTGGAGCGCGAGCGCCGCCATGGTTCCCATGATGGTGGCCAGTGCTGCCGAGGTGCTGGCGACAATGGCGCTGTTCTCCAGCGCCTCGATGACGAAGGTGTTGTTGGCGGCCTTGCCATACCAATAAACGGCAAAGTGCTGGAAATCGCTGGCGTTGTTGCCGCCATTAAAGCTGAACAGCACGATCAGCGCGATCGGCGTGTAGAGGAAGAGGTAGATCAGGATTGTATAGCCGCGCAGCATCGCTCTATCCCGCCTACATCAGGGAGACGTCGCGCTGGCCCTGCGCGCGCGTCACCTTCAGATAGAGGCTGATGGTCACCACCATGATGGCGACCAGCGCCACGGCACAGGCCGAGCCGAAGGGCCAGTTGAGCGATTGCAGGAACAGGTCGACCAGGGCGTTGCCGATGAAGAAGACCTTGCCGCCGCCGAGAAGCTGCGGGATCAGGTATTCGCCCATCAACAGGATGAAGACCAGCATGCAGCCGGTGATGACGCCCGGCGCCGACAGCGGCAGCGTCACCTGGCGGAACGTGCCCCAGGGATTGGCGCCGAGATCGTCCGAAGCCTCCAGCAGACGCTTGTCGAGCTTCTCCAGGCTGACAAAGATCGGAAACACCATCAACGGCAGATAGCCATAGACGATGCCGGTCAATACCGCGAACGGCGTATTGATCAGCCGGATATCGGGAAAGCCGATCCAGTCGAGCAAGGCTGGAATCCCCCGCCCGCCCAAGATGAACATCCAGGCATAGGTGCGGATGAGAAAACTCGTCCAGAACGGCACGATCACCAGGATCATCAGGAACAGCCGGCTCTTGGCCGTCGTCTTCACCGCCAGGAAATAGGCGAGCGGATAGCCGATGATCAGGCAGATCAGCGTGCCCATGGGCGCCAGCGTCAGGGTGTTCTTGAACGCGGTGAAGCGCGCGGGCAAGTCGAGATAATTGTCGAGGGTGAAGGCGGCCTGGTATCCCCCCGTCGGCGCACGCACGCCGAAGGAATAGACCAGCACCACGGCCATGGGCAGCAGCAGCAGAAGCAGAAACCAGAAACTGGCGGGAGCCAGAAGCAGGGCGGTAGTGAGCCGCCCTGCTTCCTTCGTCTTCTTCGCCGCCGTCAAGCCTGGACTTGCCGGCGTTGGCATGGGCCGATCAGGCGGCCTTGAAACGCGCCATGATCTCGGCACGCATCGGATTGGTCAGCGTCGCCGCAGCACCGAATTCCAGCGGCGACAGCTCCTCCGCCGCCGGGAACATGATCGTGTCCTGCAGCATGTCCGGGGGCAACAATGCCAGAACGCGCTTGTCGGCCACCGGATATCCGTGCACCAGCACTTCGTTCTTGTTATTCTCCGGCGTCAGCAGGAAGTTGATCAGCGCATAGCCCGCGGCACGGTGCGGTGCGCCCTTCGGTACGGCGAAGAAGTCGGACCAGATCTCGCCGCCTTCCTTGCCGATGACATAGGTGATCGAAGGGATGTCCTTGTGCAGCTGCTTGGCATCGCCCGTCCAGGCGATGGCGAGCCAGGCATCGTTGTTGCGCATCGCCGGCTGGTAATCGCTGGTGATGCCGAAGAGATGCGGCTTGGTATCCAGCAGCAGCTTCTCCGCCTCGCCCAGCTGCTTTTCGTCGTTCGAGTTGAACGAATAGCCGTAATACTTCAGCGCATTGCCGATCGTGGTCAGCTGATAGTCATGCACGGTCGCCCGGCCACTGTATTTGCTGCGAACCAGATCGAAGAAATCCTTCCAGGTGGTCATCTTCTCGGTGACCTTGGCCGTATTCACGCAATAGCCGGTGGTGCCCCAATCCTTGTGCACCGCATAGACCTTGCCGTTCACCGTGCCGGGCTGGGTGAAGCGCTGGTCGGTATAAGTGGAAGGATCGTACATCGGGATCAGGCCGACCTCGAGGGGCTCGATCAGGTCGGCTGCGACATAATTGGAGATCGTGTAGTTCGTCGGCACGAACACGTCCCAACCGGTGCCGCCCGCCTTCAGCTTGGCATACATCTCCTCGTTCGAGCCGAAGACGGTGAGATCGACTTTCACACCGGTGGCGGCGGTGAATTTTTCGAAATTCTTCGGGTCGTGATAATTCGGCCAACTGGTCAGCGCCACGCGATCGCCCAGATCGCCGGCATGGGCCCAGCGCGGGGCGACCAGTTCCGGCATGCTGGCGGCCAGCGCGGCGACGGCAGTGCCGAGGCCGGTGACACCCAGGAAGTGACGGCGCGAGACCGATCCCTTGCGGTAACGCAGCAGCTGCTTGATGAATTCCTTACGCGGATCCATGAGGTTTCTCCCGTTTCTGTGGCGACCGGTTGTCTTGACATGCGGCTATTCCGGCGGTCGCCGCCGGTTCGCCGATACCGTTACCTAGCCCTCCCGCTGCGCCGCCAGCCGGCGCGTAATCTTGCCACCGTCGCGCGGACCTGAATTTGCCAGCTCCACCGGCAGACCGGCCCGCTTGATCGCCTTGGCCAGCTCGCCGGTCGGTGCACGATCCGCTACGATCAGCTTGATCGTATCCAAGGGGCAGACATTCTCAAGGGTCAGCAGGTCGAATTTCGAATGATCGCATAGCAGCATATTGGCCTCGGCGCGGGCCAGCATGGCCCGCTTGATGGCGGCACCCAGGGGATTGACGTCGTTCGGCCCGTTGGCGGTCAGCCCGCTGCAACCGATAATCGCGATATTGGCATTGAAGCGGTGAAGAAAGCTTTCACTATCGGAGCCGAAGACGCTGCCCTCGCGCGCGTCATAACGTCCGGGGCAGACCACGACGGCAATGGAAGGGTTGGTCGATAAGGCACTGGCGATGCCGAAGCTGTTGGTGATCACCGTCAGATCGCGCAATTCGGCCGACAACCGCCGGGCGAAATGCAGCGTGGTCGAGCCGGCATCGATCATCAGCACCTGGCCGGGCTTGATGGCACGCGCCGCGAGGGCGCCCACACGCTCGCGCTCCTCGACATACTCCTTGTAGCGCTCGCTGAGGGTGGGTTCGGCGCCGAAGGGGCGTGCCGCCGCACCGCCATAGGTGCGGCTCAGCATGCCCTGCTGGCTCAATTCGTCGAGATCGCGGCGGATCGTCTCGGTGGAGACGCCGAGCTCGCCGGCGAGCGCCGAGATACGGATTGCCGGCGAGGCACGCAACTCACCAAGGATGCGGGCCTGGCGTTCGGTCTTCTTCAGCTTTTTCTTGATCGCCATATCCCGCCCATATCAGTCCGACCTGGTTCTTCAGCGCGCCGAAAGCAGCGCCTCAGCAAGTTCGACAAAGCCATGGGCGCCGCGGGCTTTTGTCACGTATCTCGGTTTGTGGCGGAGGTCCCCCACAAAATCAAGGACGTTGGCCACCCCGGCCGAATTGGGGAAATAGCCAAACATCGGCGCATCATTGGGCGAATCGCCGGCGAAGACGATACGTTCTTTCTCCTGCTCCATGTCGATCGCCAGCGCCTCGGCGAAGAATGACCGGGTCATGGTCAGCTTGTCATAGCTGCCAAACCAGCCATTCACATGAATGGAGCTGACCTTGGCCGTCGCGCCGTGGCGGTTGAAGATCGCCACGATCTGCTGGATAGCCTCGTGTGAGAGAGGCGCCACATCCTCGCAGAAATCGATGGCGAGATCGGCTTCGCGATAGGCCTGGTCGGATGCAACCGCAGATCCCGGCACGCTCGCGAGCACTTCGTCTCGGATACGATCCAGCTTGAGCCGGTCAGCTAGTCGCTCGGCCGCATCCTTGGCATAGCGGCGCAGCATGCGCTTCTCGCCTTCGAGGTAGCGGAAATACATCGCACCATTCTCGCCGATCACGCCATCCGCCGGCCATTGCCGGGCGATCAGATCGCACCAACCCGCCGGGCGGCCCGTTACCGGAATGACGACGAGGCCCGCCTGGTGCAGGCGCTGCATCGCCATGTAGCTCTCGCCCGGCAGCCGGCCATGCTCGGTAAGGGTATCGTCGATATCGGTCAGCACGTAACCGATCGCCGCGCGATCGGCGCGGGGAAATTCGCCCAACGGGATCATCGCGCTCATGCGTTCGCGGCGAAAGGCGCCAGCCGGCCGGAATCGCCGGCGAGGTCAAGGAAGGTATAGCGGTCGCGGATCTCGCGCGCTTGCCCTACCGCCCGGCGATAGAAATCCACCGGCACACCGATATCCGCACTTTTCATGGGTGCGTCGGCGGCCTTGAGCGCCGCCTCGATTTCCGCCAGCGGACGCATGACTTTTGCCAGCGCCGCACGAATGTCGGTCCAGCCTTCCGCCAGTTTCTGGGTCAACGATGCCGCGGCGGCGCCATCCAGTTTCTTCTTGGCGAAAGCCTCCCAGCAGGATTCGCCGAGTTCCATGCCGAAATGGGCGATTACGGCTTCCTTTGTCACCGGCGTGGCCGCGACCTTGGGCGGCGCATCGCCCAGCATCGCCTGCTGCAGCCGCGCCATGGTCAAGGTCGTCACCGCAATATGCTCGCCATGGAACGAGGCCGGCCAGGATGGATCGCCCAGCATGTCGATGTAATGGCTGATCAGGTGCTCGCCCTGGCTAGCGGGATAGCTGCCGCCGCAGACGGTCATGCCGAGCCCGGATAGCACCAGTGTGCGCGCCAGCACTTCCATGGCACCGATATCGCCGGCCACAAGAGCGCCGGCCTTGGCGAAGAGCTGGGCCTCATCGGCCTCGAGCAGTTTGAACGGCGCGGTGCGATAGGGTTTGCCCAACAGCAGGTGGGCCAGCAGCCAGTCGGCCTGGGCCGTCGTACGGCATACGCTGTCGCCAAGCCCCGAGCGGATCATGCGCAAGGGTGCCTTGGCGAGCACGTTGAGATCGAGGAACACGCCAATCGGGGCGCGGGCCGGCAGCGATTTCTTGTGGCCGTGCTCGGTGATGGCGGCGCTGACCGAGGTGTAACCGTTCATCGAGGGCGCGGTGCCAAAGACGGCATAGGGCTTGCGATCGAGGAATGTCGCGTATTTGCAGAGATCGTTGATCGTGCCCGAGCCGATGGCGATGAGGCCGCTCGCATGCTTCGTTTGCGCGCGCACCATCTCGACAGTTTCCATGTCGGGCACCGGTTCGCCCGGCAGCACAATGAAGGCGACCGAACCCGGACCGCCGAGGGCCTGGTGTACGCGATCGGCCAGCACCTTGCGCGTCGGTGCATCGCAGACGATGGCCGGCATGTCGCCCAGGCCGAGACCATCGATAAGCGCTGCCTCGCGGCCGGCGAGGCTGGGGGCGATCGCCACCGCGCGCATGGGAACGGACAGCATCTCCGCGCTGTCGGGATCGGGCAATCTGCCGGCAAGCAGCCGGTCGAGCATCTGCTGACTCATGAGACAACCGCAGTGAACAGGGGTTTCAGGGAATCGAACAGCCGGCGATAGCGGCCATAGGCATCGTCATAGGCCTGGCGGCTGGCTGGATCTGGAGCGATCACGGTGGTAGGCGGCGCGATACGTCCTGCGGCTTCATCGAGATTGCGCGCAGCACCGGCGGCGACCGCGGCGAGCAAGCCCGCACCGACCGGCGATGAATCGGCCCCGCTGGAGATTTCCGCCGGGCGCTGGACCAGGTCGGCGCGGATCTGCGCCCAGACGCGGCTTTTGGCGCCGCCGCCGAGCAGCAGCAATGTCGAGGTATCCACACCGAGGGCCGCCAGGCGCTCAACCACATCGCGCATGGCAAAGGCGCAGCCCTCCAGCACCGCGCGCGCCATATGCGAAGGCCCGTGGGCGGCGGTCAGGCCGTAAAAACAGCCCCGGGCCTCGGAATTCCATTCCGGCGCCATGGCGCCGGAAAGTGCCGGCAGGAAGGTGACGCCGTCGGCGCCCGCCGGCGCCTGTTCCACCAACTGGTTCAATTCCTCGACGCCCGCTAGGCGGAAGGTCTTGATGAACCAGGCGAGCGAGCCGCCGGATAGCCAACCCGGATTTTCGATGAAAAAACGGCCGGCGGCGTAGCCGTGGGTTTCCACCAGCGCGCCTTTATCGACGGCGGCAGTATCGTGGACCGCACCGACGACTTCCGCGGTGCCCAGAGAAACAACGACGCGGCCGGGCTTGACCACGCCGGCGCCGAGCGGGTTGGAGAAATCATCGCCCGTGCCGACGGCAACGGGGATACCGGCGCGAAGCCCGGTGAGGGCAGCGCCCGGGCCGTCGATTTCGCCCGCCACCGCTTCCGAACGATCGATTGCCGGCAATTCCTCCGGACCGATCCCGAACAGGCGGCAGAGTTCCGGATCGAGACCGCCCTTCCAGAGGTTGTAGAGCATGGTGGTGGAGGCGACCGCGTGATCCAGGACATGCCGGCCGGTCAGCCGCGAGACGAGATAGGAGACCGGCTGGTGAAAGCGCCGAATGGATGTCGCCTCAG
The DNA here is from genome assembly GCA_036493015.1 of Dongiaceae bacterium. Taxonomy (GTDB): domain Bacteria; phylum Pseudomonadota; class Alphaproteobacteria; order Dongiales; family Dongiaceae; genus DASXQK01. The sequence goes on from DASXQK010000388.1 coordinate 12,577, forward strand.
GATGGTGGCGCTTCAGCCAGCGGATCTTCGCCGCCATATGCGAGGCATCGAGCACCACCCCGCCCTTTTCCATGACCAGGGCTGCGTCGATGCCCTCCACCTCCGCCCCGGCGCGCCGATCCATCCAGATGAGGCAGGGGCCGAGATGCTGGCCCGCGGTATCGACCGGAACACAGCCATCGAGCTGGCCCGCAATGCCGAGAGCACCGATGTCGGATGCGGTGAGCCCGGCTTCGGCCAGCGCCCCCGCAATCGCAGGCTTGAGCGCCGCCAGCCACAAGCCCGGATCCTGATCGGCCCAGAGCGGATGGGGAAAGACCGGCTGATAGGCCTGGGCTGCGGCACCCAGGGGCCGCAAGCCCTCATCCAGGACCACCGCCTTCAGACTTTGGGTCCCGATATCGATGCCGAGGATTTGCAAGCGAGCGATCCGTTCCTGCCGCGGCCAGCCGGGCCGTAATGTGGCAAGTTACACGGAAAATGTTGTACTGCCAAACAAAACGGCGGTCCCCTCGCGGGGCCGCCGTCTTGTTAGTTTACCGCGCGTGCGGCTTATTTCTCCGGCACGCCCTCATAGATAAGCCGGCCGATCTGCTCGTATTTCTTCGGATCGCTCGACTTGAGATAGAAGGCGCCGAGGATGCCAACGACCACGACACCGAGATCGATCCAGGGAATCCAGTCGGCGAAGCGATAGCCGCCGCCAAGGAACGCCATGTTCGAAAGGCAGAGATAGATCACGTAGAGCTGGGCCACGAAGCCGATCGCCGGTGCCAGCATCGTGCTCCACCAATGATGCTCATCAGGATGGTGGTTGCGGAAGTAGACGATGATCGCGACCGAGACGAGAGCTTGGGCCGCCAGGATGATGATCACGCCCATGACGGCGAACAGGCCGTAGACACCGAGGTAAGCCTGGCCGTTCGGGTCGCTCCAGCCCTCTTTGAGTGCGTAGATGATGATGAGGGCCGCCGCGATCGCACTCTGGGTGAAAGAGGCGACGTGGGGCGAACGATGCTTCGGATGAGTCTTGCCCAGCGAGGCCGGCAGCACGCGCTCGCGGCCGAGCGAATAGAAGTAACGGGCCGCCGTGTTGTGGAAGGCCATGCCGCAGGCAAATGAGCCGGTCAGGATCAGAATGCTCATCAGCAGCGCAACCCAGGGGCCGATGAAATGCGCCGCAGGCGTGAAGTAGAAGTTGCTGGCGTCATTCTGGGCGGCGTTGATTGCCTCGTCGACCGTGGCGTATCCCGACAGCGCCGCCCAGGAAACGATGGTGTAGAAGATGCCGAGGCCGATCACCGAGATGTACATCGACAGCGGCACGATGCGCTTGGGATCGCGCGATTCCTCGGCGTAGTTCGGCGACATCTCGAATCCCACCCAGGACCAGAAGGCGAAGAACAGGCCGATGCCCGCCGCACCCGCCTGCAGCTTGTCGTGAGCCTCAAAACCTTTGAACGCATTAACCGGGTTGAGGGCATCCCACTGAAGATTGGCTCCGTTTCCGGCATGGCTGAACACGCCGATGGCGAAGATGACGAGGATCGCCACTTCGGCAATCAAGGTCACGCCCAATACCATTGTAGAAATCTTGACATCGAAGTAGGTCAGGACGGCGATGCCCGCGATCATGATCAACGCCAGGACCGGCCAGGGCACATCGATGCCAAACCATTGTTTCAGATCGGCATTGCCGAAGAAGGCGAAGCCGCCGGCCAAAGACACCTCGAACACGCTGTAGGCGACCACCGAACCGAGGCCGAAACCCATGCCGAGCTCGCGACCCAGCCCATGGCTGATGAAGGAGTAGAAACCGCCGACCGCAGAAACCTTGCCTGCCATGGCACAATACCCGACCGAGAAAATCGTCAGGACGATGGTGGCAACCAGGAAGGCTGCTGGTGTGCCAACGCCGTTGCCGAAGCCAACCGCAATCGGCACGTTGAACAGCATGGCCGAGATCGGTGCCGCACCGGTGACCGTCAG
>DASXQK010000389.1:0-12702 GCA_036493015.1 Dongiaceae bacterium
CTACGGCATTCTGAATTATGTCGATGGCGTGGCGATGTTCGCCTCGGGTTTCGGAGGGGGGCGCATAAAGCGCGGCGTTGCCATTATTGCCCAGAGCGGCAATCTCGCCCTCAACCTGACGCAGAACGATCGCTCGGTTCCCATCGCCTATGTCATCACCGCCGGCAATCAGGCGGTGCTGAAGCTGGCCGACTATATCGACGTGCTCGCCGATGACGATCATGTCAGCGCCATGGCGCTTTACATCGAGGGGCTGGATGATGTGCCGGCCTTCAGCCGCGCGGTGTTGAAGGCGAGGCGCCGCGGCAAACAGGTGATCGCCTTCAAGGCGGGGAATTCCGAACTCGGCGCGCGCCTTGCCATGAGCCATACCAGTTCGCTCGCCGGCAACGACAAGCTCTATGACGCGCTGTTCCAGCGGCTGGGCGTCATCCGGGTCGACGCCATCGACGCGCTGCTGGAGACGGCGAAGCTCGCTTCAGTGGCCGGGGTGCCCAAGGGCGATCGGCTGGCGGTCTTCACCTGTTCGGGCGCCGACAATCTGATGACAGCCGATCTTGCCGCGCGCCGTGGGCTGAAACTTCCCGAACTCTCGGCCGATCAGACGACGGCGTTACGCGCGCAGCTGCCGAGCTTCGCCTCCGTTTCCAACCCGCTCGATTACAACACGTCGCTCTGGGGCGATGGGGCAGGGCTGACCAAGGCATTCTCCACCGTGATGCAGGGCGGGTTCGACGCCGGCATGCTGATCATCGACTACCCGCCGAACGATGCCGCCGGGCGACGCGATTGCAATGTCTCGGTCGATGCGCTGATCGAAGCCTGCCGGGCGGCCGGCGGCAAGACGCCGATTGCCGCCAGCGATCTTTCGGAACTGATCCCTGCCGAGGCGCGCCGACGCATGATGGAAAAGGGCTGCACCCCGCTGCAGGGGCTGGAGGCGGCGGTCACAGCCTTCGCCTCGCTTGCCCGGCTGGGCGCCCAGCCGACAAACCCTGAACTCGCGCTGCCGGATTTCTCGCCGGCACCGGCTGGCGCCTCCCTGCGCGAGGAATGGGACTGCAAACAGCGCCTGGCGAAATACGGGCTCAAATTTCCCGCCGCGCGTTTTGTAGCACCGGGCGACGTCGGGAAAGCGGCGGATGAGATCGGCTACCCCGTGGTGCTCAAACTCGGCCGGCCGGCGCTGGCCCACAAGACGGAAGCCGGCGCGGTTGCGCTCAATCTGCCGGATCGCGCCGCGGTCGAACGCGCGGCAGTGGCGATGACCAAATCCCTGGCCGCCTATAAGCCCGGCCTGGTGCCCGAACGCTTCCTGCTGGAACGCCAGGTCACCGGATCGGTGGCCGAACTGATCGTGGGCTTGCATCGCGATCCGCAATTCGGCCTGGTCTTGGTCGTCGGGATGGGCGGCATCCTGGTGGAATTGATCGACGATGCGGCGACCTTCCTGCTGCCGACTGACCGCACAAACGTGGCGGCGGCAATCGGCAAGCTGAAGGTTGCCAAGCTGCTTAAGGGCTATCGCGGCAAGCCAGCGGGCGATAGCGAAGCCGTCGTCGATGCGGTCATGTCGATCGCGTCTTTCGCCGAAGCCCATCGCGAGCGTATCGTGGAGCTGGATGTGAATCCGCTCATGGTGCTGCCGCAAGGCCAGGGCGCCATGGCGGCGGATGCTCTGATCGTCATGTCCGGCGAGTGAGCAGGGGGAGGGGTCGATCGCCGAGCCGAATTCCCGGCTGGAATACGAGATTACGCTGGCGAACGAGCATGCCAGCCGGCTCGCCGCGCGCGGCCAGATAAAGGAAGCCGAAGCAGTCTTTCGCGCTGCCCTCGATCGCGGCCCCAATATCGCGCAGCTCCATACCAATCTCGGCAATGTGTTGCGGGCGCAAAATCGCCTGGATGAAGCCATGGCCTGCCACCGCCGCGCCGTCGAACTGTCGCCTGCATCGGCGGAACCCTATTCGAACCTGGCCAACGTGCTGCGCCAGAAAGGCGATCTCTACCAGGCGGCGAACGCCGGCAAGCGGGCCCTGGAATTGGCACCCAAGAACGCGACCATCTGCTGTGGCCTGGCGGAAACCATGCTGGCGATGGGCCAGACCGACGAGGCGGTGGGCTTGGCGCGCCGCGGCCTGGCGCTGAGTCCGCATTCACCGGAAGCGCACTACTGTCTGGGTCTGGCGCTAACCGTTAAAGGCGATTTCGAGGAAGGTGCGGCCAAGCTGCGCCGGGTTGTGGAGCTGCGCCCGGCCAATGCCGTCGCCCATCTTTCGCTGGGCCGCGCGCTCATGGCACTGGGTGACATACGAAACGCGATCGCTCATCTGAGCACTGCTCAGCTTCGCGATCCGAAACTCTATCAGGCGCAATTTGCCCTGGGTGCGGCGCTGCTGGCAGATGGCCGCCTCAGCGATGGCTGGCGCCATTACGAGGCGCGGCTGCAACATCCCGAACATATCGCGCGCATCCGGCTGTTCTCCAAGCCGCGCTGGCAGGGGCAGGAATTCAAGGACAAGACATTGCTGCTTCATGCCGAGCAGGGGCTGGGCGACACGATCCAGATGCTGCGCTACCTGCCGCTGGTGGCATCCCGTGGCGGCAACATCCTGTTGGAGCTGCAGCCCGAGTTGATAGGGCTGGCGGCAGCAAACCTGGGCGATCTGCCGGTAAAGCCGGTCTCCCGCGGCGACCCTCTACCGGCTTATGACTTCAACTGTCCGATGATGTCGCTGCCGCTCGCCTTTGGCACGCAACTCGCCAGCATCCCGGCGGCCATTCCGTATATCGCAGTACCAGGCCAGGCGCGCGATTCAGTGCCGGGGCGGCCGCGCCTCGGCCTTGCCTGGGCAGCCGGCGGCAGTTCGGAATTTGCCAAGAAGTCGCTACACTTGGCCGACTTCGGCTTTCTTGCCGCCATACCCGGTCTCGATCTTGTCTCGCTCCAGAAGGGCGCCCGCGAAAACGAAGCGGCCCAGCCGCCGCCGGGCCTGACCCTGGAACAGCCGGCGCTGGCCGATTTCCTTCACACCGCCCATATCATTGCCGGTCTGGATCTGGTGATCTCGGTTGATACCGCGGTGGCGCATCTTGCTGGCGCCATGGGCAAGCCGGTCTGGCTGCTGCTGCCCCATCCAGCGGAGTGGCGCTGGTTGACCGGGCGTGACGACAGCCCCTGGTACCCCACCATGCGGCTGTTTCGCCAGCCGCAGCGTGGCGACTGGCTAGTGGCCTTCGACAAGCTCGCCGCCGCCCTTCGCGAACGCTATTCACCCGGCCTATGATCGGGCTGGCTTTGGGGCCGGGCTTGGGGTCCCGATTGGGGCAGGGGCGGACATGCAGGCGCGCGATCAGGCGCATAGGCTAGCGGCTGAGGGTCGAACTCAGCTGGCGGCGGGCCAGGCACAGGCGGCTCTCGGCCTCTATGACGAGGCCCTGCGTCTCGACCCCGATTTCATGCCCGCCTTGCAGGGACGCTGCCAGGTTTTTCAGGCGCTGGGCCGGCCGGCTCAGGTGATCGCCGCCTGCGAGCAGGCGCTCGCGCGCAGCCCCGATGATGCCGGACTTCTGTATAGCCGCGCTGTAGGCCTGCGCTTGCTCAGCCGGTGGAGCGAGGCGGAGGCGGGCTTTCGCCGCGTCATCGCCTTGCGACCGCGGGATGGCGCCGGCCATGGTGGACTTGCAGGCGTGCTGGAAGCCCAGGGGCGGTTGACAGAGGCGCGGGCGGCCTACAAAACCGCCATCGAGCGCAATCCCGCCGATGCGGACAGCCTGAACAATCTGGGCAATCTGTTGAACCGCCTCGGTGACGCTGCCGGGTCGCTCGATTGCCTCAACCGGGCCATTGCCGCACGGCCCGGTTTTGCCGAGGCGCTCAACAATCTGGGCACAGTGCAGGCGGCATCGGGCGACTTGGCCGCAGCACTGGCCAGCTATCGCGCCGCGCTGGCGATCCGGCCGGATTTTCTGCCGGCGCTGGTGAACATGGGTGCGGCGCTTGCCGATGCGGGCGAGCCGCGCCAGGCGATCGAAGCCTATGACCGTGCGCTTGCCGTGCAGCCCGAAAACGCATCGGCACATTGGAACCGCGGCCTGGTCCGCTTGCTGACCGGCGATTTCGCCGGCGGCTGGGCGGATTATGCCTATCGCTGGCAGACCGGCGATTTCCGCGCGCGCCGGCGGAATCTTCCACAGGCGCCTTGGCGCGGTGAGCCGCTGGCCGGCAAGCGGATATTGCTGTGGGCAGAGCAGGGCATCGGCGATGAAATCATGTTTCTCGGCCTGGCGAGGGAGCTGCTCGCGGCCGGGGCCAGCATGGCGGTGGAGTGCGATCCCCGGCTGATGCCGCTTCTGTCGCGTTCGCTTCCCGGCATCGAAACAATTCCGCGCCGTGAAACTCCCGACCCGCGTACCGCTTCGGCTGAATTCGCCTTCCAGGCGCCGACGGGCGATTTGCTGCGCTGGCTGAGGTCCGACCGTCAATCGGTGCGCCCGCTTGGCGGCTATCTCAGGGCCGATACCGCGCGCACCGCCCAGCTGCGCAGCCGCTTCCTCGCGGCCGGCCATGAGCGGTTGGTCGGCCTGTCCTGGCACAGCGCCAATGCCGCTGCGGGAAAGCGCCGCAGCATCGCCGCTGAACTGCTGGCGCCGTTCCTCAATCTTCCGGGCTGGGGGGTGGTCGATCTGCAATATGGCAATCGCGCCGAGGATCGCGTGGTTCTGAAGCAGGTCACCGGCCGCGACATGCTGCATGAACCGGCCATCGATGCGATGCAGGATCTCGATGGCTGGGCGGCCGAGATTGCCAGCGTCGATGTGGTGGTCAGTATCGACAACAGCGCCGTTCACCTGGCCGCGGCCCTGGGTAAGCCGGTTTTGCTTTTGCTGCCGACCGCCCCCGACTGGCGCTGGTTTGATAGCGGTGATCGCGCGGCCTGGTATGCCGATACGCGGCTGCTGCGCCAGGGTCGCGCCGGCGATTGGCAGGGACCCAGGACTCTGGCCCTCGCCCTGCTGACGGCATGGCCGCGCTGAGTGCTGACATTGCAGAGGCGCGCCGGCTGGAGCAGGCCGGCAAGCTGCCTGACGCAGAAGCGCTTTACCTGGCGATCCTGAAACGCCAGCCCCGCGATGTGGCGGCGCTCAATCTGCTGGGATTGCTCCAGCATCGCCAGGGCCGCAATGGCGAGGCGGCGGATCTCATCGGCCGCGCAGTTGCGTTGCAGCCCGACGATGTCCAGGCGTTGCAAAATCTTGGTGCCGTACAGATGGCGCTCGGCAACCGAGTGGCGGCCATTGCCAGTTTCCGCCGCGCCACGGCGCTGGCGCCGCGCGACGCCTCGGCTTGGCGCAATCTGGGTCTGGCCTTACTGGAAAATCAGGAAGCCCGTGCCGCGGCCGACGCCTATCGCCAGGCACAGGACCTTGATCCTCATTCAGCCGCCGGTTTGCAGCAGCTGGCCCGCGCCTTGTTTAGCGCCGGCGATGCCGAAACGGCGGCGGAGGTCTATGCGCGCATCGCTCTAGCCAATTCCGATCAAGCGGAGAACTGGAACGATCTGGGCGCCGCCCGTCATCGCGCTGGCGATCTGACAGGTGCTGAAACCGCGTTGAATGAGGCGCTGCGGCTCGAGATCGGCAACGCCGCCGCTTGGTGCAATCTGGGGGCGGTGGCAAACGATCGCGGCCGTGACGACGATGCTATCGCCAATTTCAGCCGCGCCATCGAGATTGAGCCCAATCATGTCGATGCCCACGTCTTTCGCGGCACGAGCCTGCTGCGTCAGGGACGCTTTGCCGAAGGTTGGGCCGATTACGATTGGCGGCTGAAACAGCGCCGGGGGCCACGGGTGAATCGCGGCTTTGCCCAGCCACGCTGGCAGGGCGAGGATTTTGCTGGCCGGCGCTTGATGATCCATGCCGAACAGGGGCTGGGCGACACGATCCAGTTCATGCGCTATCTGCCGATGGTTATAGCGCGGGGTGGCGAAGTGATCTTCGAGGTGCAGCCGCCGCTCTACCGTCTGATCGCGGCAAGCCCGGCCATGCAGGGTATCGAGGTGATCGCCGAGGGAGCGCCACTGCCGGCATTCGACCTTTTCTGCCCTCTATTGTCGCTGCCCCAGATTTTCGCAACCGACCTTTCGAGCATTCCGGGCGGCGTGCCTTACCTCACTGGCGATCCGGCGCTGATGCCGGCCTTGCCGCCGCGGCACAAGCAACGGCGCTGGGCGCTGGTCTGGGCGGGCAATCCGCGCCATCCCGCCGACCGGCTGCGCTCGCTGCCCGCAACTGCTCTGGATCGCCTCGCCGGCCTTCGCGATGTGGAGTTCGTTTCGCTGCAAATGGCGGCGAGGGCAAAGCCCGAGCGGCTGCCACTGATTGATGCGGCGCCGCTGCTGGCCGACTTCGCTGTGACGGCGGCACTGTTGGCTGAGGTCGGGCTGGTGATTACCGTTGACACGGCTGTGGCGCATCTGGCCGGCGCCATGGGGAAACCCACCTGGCTGTTATTGCCGCATGTTGCCGATTGGCGCTGGATGAACGCGCGAAGCGACACGCCCTGGTACCCCAGCCTCGGCCTCTATCGCCAGTCGAGGCCGGGCGACTGGACTTCCGTGATCGAACGGATCGCCGATGAAGCCGCCCAAGGCGGTTAGCGCCGGCTAGCTGGCTGGCCCATAAATCAGGATCTCCGCCGGCTGTCCATTGACTGAGGGTACGGCGAGGTAAATGCGGCCGCTCAACGGCACGAGCAGGGCTGCTGTCGCACCGGCCACCGTCTCCAGCGATCCGCTCTTGGCAAAATTGCCCGACGCGTCGCGCTTGAAGATTTCCAGCGTGCCATCGGCGCAGGTGAGATAAAGCGCCGCACGTGAGGAATCGGCGAGCAGCTGGCCAGGCTTGGCGCAGGCATCGGCATGGCCCTTCATCGAACCATCGGCAAGATCGAACCAGGCAATCTGTGCTGGCTGGCGAAAAGCGGCAACCAGCCGGCCGGCATCTTCATCCAGCGCCAGTGAGGCGATATCGCCGTCATCGCCGGTGGCCCAGCTCGCCACCTGTTTGTTGCCGTCGCGATCTGCGATCATGATGCGCTTCTCGCCGGCCGCTGCCGCGAAGATGCGTGTACCGCCATCTTCCAGCGCCATCACCCCGGGACGCCCGTCGAGGCGGATATCGTCCCAATGCTTGTTATGGGTCGCATCCAGGATGGCGATCTTTTTGGGGCCGAAGGGCAGATAGATACGCTCGTTGCTGGCGTCGTATTGCAGGGCGCCGAGATCGGGTCCCAGCGAAATTCCGGCTTGCGGAGCCAGCGGCACCCCGACGAAGACCGCGACCTTGCCATCGCTGGTGCCGATATAGAGCCGGTTCTCCGTGGGCGCGCGAGCCATGCCCGTGGGTGCCGAGAGCTTGTCAACGGTCTGGCTGATCGTGCTTGTCGTCAGATCGATCACGGCGAGATGACCTGCACCGCTTTCCAGCACGAACAGCCGCTGATTGGCATAGTCGAGCGTCAGGGCGGTGATCGGTCCCGCCACCGGACCCAGCGGGATGCTGCCGATCTTGTTGAGTTGATCGGCGTTTGCAGATTGGGTGATGACCGCGGCGAGCGCCGCTGCGCCAAATAGAGACGTCAGCGCGCGCCGGCGGACCATGCCACGACTTTCTGCGATTGCTGACCGAGACCGGCGATACCGAGGCTAACCTTGTCACCCGCCTTCAGATAATGCGGCGGCTTCTTGCCCATGCCCACGCCCGGCGGCGTTCCGGTGGTGATGATGTCGCCCGGCAGCAGCGCCATGAACTGGCTGACATAGTGGATCACATGGGCCACGCCGAAGATCATGGTGCGGGTCGAGCCCTTCTGCATGTGCTCGCCATTGACGTCGAGCCACATATCAAGCTTCTGCGGGTCGGCAATCTCGTCGCGGGTCACCAGCCATGGGCCCAGCGGACAGAAGGTGTCGCAGCCCTTGCCCTTGTCCCATTGACCACCGCGCTCGGTCTGGTATTCGCGCTCCGACACGTCGTTGCAGATGAGATATCCGGCGACATGAGAGAGGGCGTCAGCCTCCCCCACATAACGCGCCGGCCGGCCGATGGCGATGGCAAGCTCCACCTCCCAATCGGTCTTTTGCGATCCCCGCGGCAGCATGATGTCGTCATCGGGACCGACGATCGAACTAACCGCCTTCATGAAGACGATAGGCTCGGCCGGAATTTTGGCACCGGTTTCGGCGGCGTGATCGGCGTAATTGAGCCCGATGGCGACGACCTTGCCCACACCGCTGACGCAGGGACCGAGCCGTGGCTTGCCCGCCACCGCGGGCAATCGCGCCGGGTCGAGGGAGGCGAGATGGGCGAGGGCGGCGGGTTGCAGCGCCGCGCCATTGATGTCGGCCACTTCGCCGGAGAGGTCGCGTAACGCGCCCTGTTTGTCGATGAGGCCCGGCTTTTCGCCGCCCGGCATGCCATAGCGGACCAGTTTCATGGGATCTCCTGACGATGAGGGAGCGGATTCGGTGATCGGGGCGGCGCCGCGCCGTTCATAGAACAGGCGGCTGAGCTTGCCAAGCTGCGGGATGCCACGGCTGTCATTGGCGCGCCGCGGCACCCTCCGGATAAAGATGGCACCAGACCGTAACCGTCCCGTCGGGACGGCGCACTGGCGGCAGACCTGCGCGGCACACAGCCTTGACCTTGGGGCAGCGGGGATGAAAGGCGCAACCCGGCGGCAGATCCGCATCGCGCGGCGGATCGCCGGCAAGCGAGGCAGTGGGCGGCGGCGCGTCGAATCGCATTTTCGGTGTGGCTGCCAAAAGCGCCTGGCTATAGGGGTGGCGCGGCCTGGTCATAATTTCTTCTATCGGTCCCTGCTCGACGATGCGGCCGAGATACATGATCGCAGCACTGCGGCAGAGATAACGCGCGTCGCGCGGATCGTGCGCGACATAGACGAGAGTCAGATTGCGCGCGTGCCGAATTTCGCTCAGCAGGTTGATGATCTGGGCCTGGATCGACAGATCGAGACCAGCGAGGGAATCGTTGACGATCAATAACTCCGGTTCGAGAGCGAGCGCGCGGGCGATGGCGAGGCGATGACACTCGCCGGCCGTCAGCGCCGCCGGACGCCGGCGCAAAAGATCGGCCGGCAATCCCACTTCGGCCATAAGCGCCTCGACGCGCCGTGCGATATCGCGCTTGGCCCCCAGGCCATGAACCTGCAGCGGCTCCGCCAGCGTCTCGGCCACGCTAAGCCGCGGATTCAATGAGGCGATGGGATCAGGCGAGAGCATTTGCACACGCCGGCGGAACTGCGCCAGCGCCGGGCCGCGCAGCGTCTTCAGCGACTGGCCATCGAAATGGATGTCGCCGGCGGCAATACCGGTCAGTCGCAGCATCGCGCGCACTAGGCGATTCTTGCCGCAACCGCGCTCGCCGATGAGCGCAAGCGTATCGCCGCGCTCGAGCGAAAGGGACAGGCCGTTGACGGCGCGAGCTCCGCTCCCGGCGCGCCGCTGCAGCCAACCGGCCAGGTTGCGCGGCCGGAAGGCGACACTGAGATCGCTGATTTCCAGGAAGGCGCTCATTGCGCCAGAATCTGCCAGCGCAAGCAGGCGCTGGTCCGCCAGGGCGAGACCTGGGCCAGTTGCGCATCGCCGAAACGGCAGGCCTCCTCCACATAGGGACAGCGGGGATGAAAGCGGCAGCCGCGCGGCAGGGCGGCCAGCGAGGGCGCCTGGCCGGCGATGGAAAGCAGCGGCGCCCCCGGCGCCAGCTTGTCGGGCAATGCCCGCATCAGCGCCTCGCTATAGGGATGCAGCGGGCGCGAAAGAAGCTCGCTCTTCGGCGCCTGCTCGACGATGCGGCCGGCATACATGATGGCCGCGGCATCGCAGACCTCGGCCACCACCCCCAGATCGGGCGTAACAAGGATGATGGCAAAGCCGAGCTTGTCGCGCAGGTCGAGCAGAAGCCGAAGGATTTGCGCCTGGACCGTCACATCGAGACCCGTTGTCGGCTCGTCGGCGATCAGCAGCTTGGGCGAGGCGGCGAGCGCCGTGGCGATCAACACACGCTGGCGCAGCCCGCCGCTGAACTGATGCGGGAACCAGTCGTATTGATGTTGCGGATCGGCGAGGCCGACCTGGCGCAGCCATTCGATGGCGCGGCCGCGCGCCTCGGCGTGGTCCAGATTGTCATGGAAGGCGATCGTCTCGGCGATCTGGGCTCCGACCGACATCACCGGATCGAACTGGGCGGCTGAGTCCTGGAACATGAAGGCGATCTGACGGCCGCGATAGGGCCGTAAATCCTCTTCCGGCAACCGGGCGATATCGCGCCCGGCAAAATCCACCCGCCCCGAGGCGATGCGTCCGTTGCGGCCAGGCAGCAGGCGGATCAGCGCGCGGCAGGCAACCGTCTTGCCGGCGCCGCTTTCGCCCACCAGCCCCAACACTTCGCCGGGCTCGATGGTAAAGGAGACATCGTCGACCGCACGAATGCGGTAACGGGGGAAATGGAAATCGACCGCGAGATGGCTGACCGAGAGCAGCGCCATGATCAGCCCTCGCCCTCCAGCCGTTCGGCAAGCCCGTCGGCGGCCAGGCGGAAGCCCAGCGCCAGCAGCATGATGGCGGCACCGGGAAAGAAACAGATCCACGGATCCGGCGCCAGATAGGCCTGACCTTCGGAGATCATGCGACCCCACTCGATTGCCGGCGCCTGCACGCCGAGGCCGAGATAGTTCAAAGCGACCGCGAGCATCAGAGTGAGAGCGATGTCGGAGATCGCCTGGATGGCCGCCGGCAGCAGGGCGTTGGGCAGGATATGCAGCAGCAGGATGCGTGGCCCGCTGAACCCGAGACAACGCGCGGCGGTGACGAATTCGCCCTGGCGCAGGCTGCGGGTCTGGTTGCGCAGGATCCGGGCATAGCCGACCCAGCCCACTGCGGCGACGGAAATATAGAAGCCGGGCTGGCCCGGGCCGACCACCGAGATGACCGCCAGAATCAGGATGAAGTAGGGAAACGAGCCGGTGACATCCAGCAGCCGGATCGGCAGATAATCCGAGACGCCACCGAAGTACCCCGCCACCAGGCCAATGCCACAGCCGATCACGAAGGGCGGAAAGATCGCCAGCGCCGCCATGGTGATGTCAGTTCGTGCGCCGTAGAGCAGACGGCTCAATATGTCGCGGCCCTGGTTGTCGCAGCCAAACCAATGCAGCGCGCTAGGCCCTTGCATCGCCAGCAAATCGTTGCCGACAGTGGGGTCATAGGGCGCAATCGCACTCGCACCCAGCGCCAGGATCACCCAGACAAGAACGATCAGCACGCCGTGGTAGAGCGTGGCGCTGCGCCGCCCGATGGGCAAAGCGAGGTTCACAACTTCACCCGTGGATCGATTGCCGCTGTGGCGATATCGAACAGGTATTTGATCGCGATGATGAAGACCGCCATGACCAGGGCGATTGCCTGCACGACCATGTAATCATGGGCGAGGATGGCCGCGACGATGAGTCCACCCAGGCCGGGGATGCCGAAAACCTGTTCCACCACCACGGTGCTGCCCACCAGCCAGCCGATATTGACACCCAGCAGGCGCATGGACGGGATGAGCGCGTTCTGGAACACATGGTGGCGGAAAATCGCGTGCTCGGGCAGGCCGCGGGCGCGCGCTGCCGTTACGTGATCGGCCGCCATTTCGCGCAATAGGCTGCTGCGCAGGCTGCGGATGAGCAAGGGCGCGAGGGCAAACGCGACGGTCAGCGCCGGCAGGAACAGGTGATGCAGCCGGCCCAGCAGGTTGCCGCCATATCCCGATTCCGGAAACAGGGCCAGCTTCACGCTGAAGACGAAGATAAGCAGCGTACCGAGCCAGAAAACGGGGGCGCCCAGCCCGGTCGTGGCTGCGGCGCTGACAATGCGGTCGATCGCGCCGCCTTCATGGCGCGCCGCCAGAAGCGAAAGAGCGATGGAGATCATCATGGCGAGCATCGCGCCATAGATAATGAGGAACAGCGTGGGCCAGAGATGGTCGGCGACGATACCGAAGACCGGCGCCTGATAGGCAACCGAGCGGCCCAGCTCGCCATGCGCCAGATTGCCGAGGAAGTAGAGGTATTGGACGGGCAGCGACCGGTCCAGCCCGTATTGAGCGCGCAGCTGGGTGACATCGCCGGCCTGGCTGCCCGCAAAGTGCTGGGCCAGATCGCCGGGTGTCAGATGAATCAGCAAAAAGCTGACCAGCGTGATGCCGATCAACAGCGGAATGAATTGCAGCGGCCGGTAAAGCAGGAAATGCAGGCGGTCCATCGCCTCAGGCTCGATGCTTACCCAGAAAACCAGTCAGCCCGGTGACGCGGACGCCCGGGTCCGCGTACATCGCAAGATGCGAGGCCATATGCAAGGCCGCGGTTTGTGAACAGGGCCGGGGCCGAGATATGCGCCCACCGCAGGCAAGCGCGAGTTGGTCATGCTCGCCGATCATGGCATAGATCGACGAATCGGGCCTCACGGTCACTCCAGTTTCCCCCTCGAATGTCAGCGGCATCGGCGAGAGTGCCGGGCAGGCAACCTATCGTCAAGCATGGCCGGCAAAACTGGTTTTGGTCACAGGATGTTTATGAAAAGGGCTCTTGTCATGGTGCCGGCGGTAGATCAACTAACAATCATGTCATGTCGTGGTCTC
>DASXQK010000390.1:0-4902 GCA_036493015.1 Dongiaceae bacterium
AAGGCCATATAGGCCTTGAAGGTCACGCGATTGGCGAAGGCGCCGGTGATGAGGGCGGGGGTGATGATGGCGAACATCATCTGATAGGCGACATGGACCAGAAGCGGAATGCCGGGCGTGGGCGAGGGCGTCGAGAGGTCGATGCCCTTCAGGAAGGCCATGTCGAGATTGCCGATGATGCCGCCGACATCGCCCGAGAAGCACAGCGAATACCCGCAGACGAACCAGATGACCGTCGTCCAGCCCATGGAGACGAAGGACTGCATCATGATGGCCAGCACGTTGCGCCGGCTGACGAGGCCGCCATAGAAAAAGGCAAGGCCCGGGGTCATCAGCATGACCAGGCTGCTGCACAAAATCATGAAGGCGGTGTTGCCCGTATCGAGATTTGGCATCGTTTCCCCCGCTGCTTCCGGCGACTGAACATCGCTCGGGTTGGGGGAATCCTAGGATTCGGCGGGCCTCTCGTCAAATTGACAACTGGCAATCGAACGAACCGGCATCAAAAGACCGGCGGCCGTTGAAAAATCTCGCCGGTTCAACGCCTAATACCGGGCAGCAAGCCAGCCCGGAGAATTCGCTTATGAGCAGCCCAGCCGCAGAGA
This sequence comes from Dongiaceae bacterium, assembly GCA_036493015.1. Classification (GTDB taxonomy): domain Bacteria; phylum Pseudomonadota; class Alphaproteobacteria; order Dongiales; family Dongiaceae; genus DASXQK01. Next base: position 606 of record DASXQK010000390.1, read on the forward strand.
TCTACATCGACTATCTGGGCGGCCCGGACGTGGCCAAACTCGCACTAAGCGATGACGAGATCCTGGCCGCCGTCGAAGAAGGCCTGGGCGCACAGGGGCGGGGCCAGACCGTCATCGAGCCGCGCATGCATCTGATCCCCGGCGGTGGGGTCGATGGACATTTCAATGTGCTCCGCGGGATCGTGAAACCGCTCGGCCTCGCGGGCGTGAAGGTCGTCGGCGATTTCGTCGCCAACTACCGCCAGGGCCTGCCCTCGGAAATGGCGCTGCTCAATTTGTTCGACCCCGAAACTGGCATGCCCAAGGCGGTGATCGATGCGGCGGGCATCACCGATATGCGCACCGGGGCCATGACCGCGCTCGGCGCCAGATACCTCGCCCGCAAAAATTCGAAAGTGCTGGGCCATGTCGGTGCGCGCGGCACTGCCTATTGGAATGTGCGGCTGCTGGACCATCTGTTCGACTTCGACGAAATCCGCGTGCATTCGCGCCGGCCGGAAAGCCGCGACGCTTTCGCCGCAAAACTATCCGACGATCTCGGCAAAAAGGTCATTGCGACCACCGATTGGGAATCCTGCCTTCGTGGCGCCGATATCATGGTCGAGGCCTCGCGCCTGCCGGCACCCGAGCCTTTGTTCAAGACGGAATGGATCAGGCCAGGCGCGTTCGTCGTGCCCTATGGCACGATGAGTGCCGTCGAACTGTCGCTGACCGACATCATGGACAAGATGGTGGTGGATGATTGGGGCCAGTGCCGCAAGGGCCTGCCCTTCGGCGCGCTGCGCCGGCATGTGGATAGCGACAAGCTGACCGAGCAGAATCTCCATGCCGAGCTCGGCCAGATCGTCGCCGGTCTGAAACCCGGCCGCGAGAGCGACCAGGAAACCATCCTGTTCTGGCATCGGGGTTTAAGCCTCAGCGATATCGCGCTGGGCCATGCCATGCTCGTGAAGGCAGCCAAGCTCGGTATCGGCCAAAAGCTGCGCTACGCCTGAAGTCTTGATATCCCTCTCCCGCGCTTGGCAGCGGGAGAGGGCTTGGGTGAGGGCGGAACAAAACGCCCCCTCACCTTGATCCTCTTCCCCATGAAGAACGGGGGAGAGGAGAAAAAAGGGAAGCTCGCGTTCGCCATCCAGGCGATCAGGCTGGCGTTTCCTCGATCGAATCCACCCGGTCGGGATAGAAGGCCAGCAGCGATTCAATCTGGCCGACAGCGGGATAAGGTTTTTCATAAGTCCAGACCGCATTGGGTGCTTTGCGGCCGCCCGCTTCGATACTGTAATAGGCCGCATCGCCCTTATACGGGCAGTGGCTGCCATGCTGGCTGCGCTGCAGAAGGTTCATCTTCACATCGGCACGCGGGATGTAATGCACCGGCGGGTAACTCGCCTCCTTCAGGGTGACGGCATGGGTCGTCTCGGCAATCACCTCGCCGCCCAGCTTCACGCGAATTTTATTAGGATTACGGGCCAAGGTGATCGGATGATCGGGTCCGGGTGTTTTCATGGTTCATCTCCAGCAGCTTGACGATGAGGCATGAATCAAAGCTGGTGTCGCGGCAGGCTTCCGTCAATTGAAATACCTTCGACATACTTGACCCCCTCTTATCCGATAGCCGGCCCGACCTAAGTTAACGGCCAGTCCCAATCACAACCACCGGCGGGAGAAACCATTTGTCCTCGATCGAAACCATGTGCCAAAGCTGGGCGCCACGTCTGTTGAGCGTGCTGCGCATTGTCGTCGGACTGTTGTTCATCGAGCACGGAACATCCAAATTCTTCGCTTTCCCCTCGGGTGGCGAGACCGGCACGGTAGAGCTGTTCTCCCTGATCGGCCTGTCGGGCGTGCTGGAGCTGGTGGGCGGCGTGCTGTTGACGCTCGGTTTGTTCACCCGCATCACTGCCTTCATCCTGTCGGGCGAGATGGCGTTCGCCTATTTCATGGCCCATGCGCCGTCGAGCTTCTTTCCGCTGCTCAACCGCGGCGAGCCGGCCGTCTTCTATTGCTTCCTGTTCCTTTACATCGCTGCGGCCGGTCCGGGACCCTGGAGCGTCGACGCCATGCGCCGCCGTTAGAAACTCAAGCCAGCGCGCCGTCGGGGCTGCTGGCCATGCGTAGCAGGCGGGCCATGCGTAATTGCCGTTTGCTCTCCCAGGGCAGCAATGGGAGGTTCGCGCCATAGCCGATGCCTGCGGTGCCCCTTGCCGATCGCCCTGACGCGCCTTCCATGACGACCACAACACCATCGCTGGCGCCGGCACGCCTGCATGGCGGCGATTCCGTGCTGCGCGCCGTCTTCTACATGTGCCTCTCTACCGCCGTGTTCCCGATTCTGAACACGGCGGTCAAATATCTCGGTGAGCACTACCCGATGCCCGAACTGTTTTGGGCGCGCTATAGCGGCCATATGGTTTATTGCCTGATCGCCTTCATGCCGCGCTACGGCCTGTCGCTGTTCGCTACCAAATATCCCAAGGTTCAGCTGATCCGGGCCGTGCTGCTGTTCGCCGCCTCGGGCTGCTATTACGTAGGCCTGCTGACGGTGGATCTTTCGACCGCCGCGGCCATTATGTTCGTCGGTCCGATTATCGTGACGGCGCTATCGGTGCCGATGCTGCGCGAACGTGTCGGCCCGCGCCGCTGGGCTGCCATCGTCATCGGCTTTCTGGGCGCGGTCGTCATCATACGGCCCGGCGTCGGGGTCATTCAGTGGGGTGCGATTCTGGTGCTCCTGGACGCGCTGTTTTATGGCATCTATCAAATTCTCTCGCGCAAGGTCGGCAGCATCGATGCAGCACCCGTCTCCATCACGCTGACGGGCGTCGGCGGGCTGATCATCGCCAGCATCATCCTGCCGTTCTCCCATATCGTGCTGCCGCAGAACTGGTTCGATGCGATGCTGTTCATTCTGCTCGGGGCGCTCGGCCTCGCCGGTCATTTCTTCGTCGTCAAAGCCATGCAATGGGGCCGTGCCTCCATCGTGGCACCGGTGGGCTATCTGGAACTGGTGGGCGCGACATTCATGGGCTGGCTGGTCTTCGGCAATTTCCCCGATAGTCTGACCTGGGTCGGTGCCGCGGTGATCGTGGCGAGCGGCCTTTACATCACCTATCGCGAACACCGCCTGCAGATCCAACGCCGGCAAGCGGCCTGAAAGACATCAGCCCGGCGGCGTCCAGCCCGCCGGTACCCGCGCCCGCTCGATCTGGGCGATGTCGCAAAGCACATCCACCATGCCGGAGAAGTCGATCTGGCCATAGCCGCGCGAGCGCGCCATGGAAAATGCCTCGCGCGCCGCGGCGGCCACCGGCACCGGCACGCGCGCCGCATTGGCCGCCTGCACAATGAGCGAGAGATCCTTATGCGCCAGATCGACGGTGAAGCCGGGCGTCGTGTCGCCCGCCAGCACCTTGTTCGGCCAGTTGAGGCGAAGCTGGCCGTTTGTCGCCGTGGTGCCATAAAGCACTTCCAGCGTGCGCACGATATCCAGGCCGAAGTGCTGGGAGAGCGCGAGCGCCTCGGCATTCAGCTGGCAGCTGATGATGGCGAGATAGTTGTTCACCAGCTTCATGCGCATGCCGGTGCCGCCGGCCCCGCAATGATGGATCGTCGTGCCCATCGACTTCAGCAGCGGCATGACGCGTTCGAGATCGGCCGGCGAGGCACCCACCATGAACAGGCATTCGCCGCGATCGGCATGGATGGCCAGGCGGCCGACCGGGGCATCCGCCGCCGCCATCTGATGCTTGGCCGCTTCGGCATGCAGCCGGTCGCTCGTGGCCGGATCGACTGTCGACATCTCCAGGAACAGCGTCCCCGGCTTGGCATGGGCCATCGCACCTTCGGGGCCGAACAGCGTCTCCTCTACCTCCTTGGAGGCGGGCAGCATGGTGGCGATGATGCTGCATTGGCCGGCAAGCTCGGCCACGCTCGCCGCCGGCTTGGCGCCGAGTTCCACCAGCGCCTTTACCGGCGCCTCGATGATGTCGTGAACGACTAGGCTAAAGCCCTTCTTCGCCAGGTTCGCCGCCATGCTCTTGCCCATGCGGCCCAGGCCGATGAAGCCGATCGTGTCCATGCTCTTCTCCCTCGTTTGCTCAGCCCGGTTTATAGCGGTTAGCCGGCGGATTTGCCGCCGTTATCGCCGAAGGCTACCATCCGGTTGAGGGGCTCAATCTTGGGGCCCGCCCTTGGTGCCCGGCAGCTCGGCGAGATCTTGCGGCCATGAATGAACGCGCTTCACCGCAAAGACCTGCCATGAGCCATTCCCACGCCGCGCCCGAATCGAGCAAATACG
>DASXQK010000391.1:0-10487 GCA_036493015.1 Dongiaceae bacterium
GGCCAGCGCCGCCGCATCGCCGGGCGGCACAAGCAGGCCCGTCTGTTCGTGGACCACGACTTCGGGCAGGCCATCGACAGCGCTGGCCACCACGGCGCGCCCCGCTTGGGCCGCCTCGAGTGCGACAAGGCCAAAGGGCTCAATCCGCGAGGGCACAATTACCAAGGTAGCCGAAGCGAAGAAAGGATAGATCGCCTCATGCGTGAGGCGACCGGCAAAGGTGATCCGGGACGCCAGGCCGCGCTGCCGTACATCGGCCTCGAGCGCCGGGCGATCATCCCCATCGCCCGCGAGCGACAGATGAAGTCCCGGATAGCGGCCCTTCAACTTGTCGACGGCGGCAATCAGGATATCGGCGCCCTTCTTGGCGATCAGCCGGCCGGCGAAGGCGATCTTCATTGTTGGCGGCGGAACGGGACGAGCCGCTGATTCCGGCATGGGAAGCGCGTTATGAATGACCGATGAGATCGGCGCCAGGGCCGGCAAATGCTCGATCGCTCTATCCAGCACGGCAACAGAACAGGCTGTGACCCAGTCAGCCGCGCGAAGGTTCCTGCCCACGGTGGAATCGGGCCGATAGTCCTTATCCTCGAACAGATCGTGCAGGCCGACGATCAGTGGCAGGTGCCGTCCGGCCTCCGTGAGGTGATGAAAGAACTCGCCATAGCCGGAAGAAAAGATGAAAGCCAGATTGGGTCGGGTATCCTTCAGTTCTGCAACCTGGCGCCGTATGCCCGGGATCAGCGCCACCTCGCCCGCCAAAGCACGCCGGAAAAGCGGCCGGTAAATTCGCACACCGTCCAGGTCTTCCTCTTCCGGCAGGCTTTCCGGCCGCCGGTCTGTGAGCACGGTCACCTCGTGACCGCGACGGACGAGGGCCGTGGCAAGCAGTGGCGCCAGTACCGGCCCGCCGCCGATCGTCTGTCCATAACTGCTGGTCCACATCAACAACCGCATTACGTCGCGCTCAAGACCTGGCGATAGGTTTGGCTGACAGCCGCTAGCGAGAGGTCTTTGCGTAACCGAACTGCAAGGCGTTGCGTCTCTCCCCAGTAGGATTGCGACAGCAGGCGCTCGAAATCGGCCGCATCCGCCACATCGAAGCCGCGGGTGCGGAAATAGGCGATGGCCGGATGGCCCGGATTGCACCCGAACGGCACACCCGACGCTGCGAACTGCTGCGCCTTGGTGGGCGGTTTCATTCTCTGGTTGAAGCTGTCGCCTTTGATGTCGATGGCGGCGCGGCAGGTCTGCATCATGTCCGCCTGAGCCGCTTCGCTCCATTCTTGCGCCGGGTAGCCGTTGACCTCGCCGGTGGTTACCCGAAGAGAAATACCGCGTTCACGGGCGACGAAATGCCCCGTCACGCGGCTGGAACGGCTGGTGAGATTGGTCAGCAGCCTGACTTCTAGAGGTGGTGGGTGATCATCGAGCCAATGAAGCAGATGGGGAAGATGCTCGAACGCACCTAGCCAGAGAAGGAAGCCGCCCGACTGATATCGCGCCGGCACCGGAAGGACAAAGCGGCCATGATGCTCGACGGGGACGATTTTGCGGCAATACGGCGAGAGAGCGGGCGACAAGGCCTCGCTGTGCAACAGCACCGCCTCGCAGGCCTCGAGAATGCCGGCATCGGCGGCGATCTCCTGCGGGTCGTGATAGACGTCGACCGGCGCGAAGAACAGGCGGCTGCCGCGCCGCAGCGCCTCGGCTACGAAGCTTGCAGGCGGGCGCTGCTTGATGATTAGAACAAGCTCGGCGTTCGCGACCTGGTCGAAACTGTCGAACAGAACGACATTGAAATCCGAGCTGAGCTCGCCCGATATGGCCTGCCCAACCCACGCCCAGGATGGGGCATTCGTCCGCGGACCGATGGCCAGCGTCTTCATTGGTTGCCGCGCTCGGCGTCGAGCTTCGATTTGATCAGCCGCAGAAATTCTCCACGGGAACGATCGCCATAGGTAAGGGAACGATTGCTGTCATGTTCGCGGTGATAAACCAGGGTCTGCGGCAGCAGGCGGACCGAAACACCTTTGTCGCGCGCGCGCAAAAACCATTCCGCCGAATCGCTATGGAAATGGATCGGGTTCAAGGGGCCGACGCGCTCGAAGGCCTCGCGGCGGGCCAGCATGGCGATGGTGAGATAGCCTGAAACGGGCGCACCCAGATTCGCTTTCTCTTCTACTGGTGAAGCCTGCCGAAAGCGCTGGACCATGCCGACGCAAACGTCGAGCTCCGGCGATTGCGCGAAGGCCATCATCTGCAAGTCGAGTTTGTCGGGGGCGTATAGATCGTCATGATCGAGGAAGCAGAAGAAGTCACCCGCTGCGAGCTGCATGCCGTGATTGCGGGCGTGCACAGGGTTGGCAACGGGGTGACTGACGACCCGTACCGGATCACCGAATTTGGCAGCAATCTCGGCGGAGCGGTCCGTCGAGCCATCGTCGACAACGATGATCTCGAGCGGCCGCCAGGCCTGGGCCAGAACACTTTCAAGCGCAGCTTTGATGAACCGCTCGCCATTGCGCGTCGGCATGATACAGCTGATCAGGGGATTCACGCTGCCTCCCGGTCGATCAGGCCGCCGATCGCCGCTGCCACCTCGGCGGGGTCATCGCCAACCTCGAGATGAAAGCATGGGATCGTGCGGGTAAGCCGGCTCAGGCACCGGAACTCGGCGGCGGTCATGCCGAAACGCCGGTTGTCACGGCTTTCATCGACGAGAGCGTGAAAGGCCGCAAGTCCTGACGTTCGTTCGATCCGAACGCCTCGTCGGGCCACAACCGGTATCGCGAGGGCCGCGATCTGCACGCCGCATGCCAGGTTCTGCGGGGCGAAGGTGTGGGGCAGAAGAAGCGCCTTTTCCTCGGGAGGTGCGGGAAACTGCCACTGCCCATGAAAGCCCGGCCATCGGGAAAGCTGCTGGGGCCGCACGCGCGCTGAAGCGTAGAGGCTGTAGCCGCACAATCGGTTCGCCCCATCTTCGCCGATGGCAACCGAATCATCGCCCAGGAACTGGAGTCCGCCATGCAATGCGTCGAGCGATGCGGTGGTTTTGCCGCGGCCGCCGGCGCCGACCAGCAGCACGCCACGCCCCTGCTTGCCGATCAGGGCCGCGTGGATTTCCTGGATGCCCAGCGAACGGCAGAGCTCGCTCATTACCCGCTGCAGCGGCCGCGCCCGGTCGGCGCAGCCGAGGTTGCGGGCATCCGTGAAGCAGCCAACCAGCTGTGCTTCGCGCCGGTCCAGCCAGAGCAGGCTGGCCGGGCGCTCCTCGCACAAGTAGCGCCCCTGGCCATGGGAGGTCACCCGCCAGCCCTCGCCGGCAGCGATCCAGTCGGCGCCGCCTGGCACGTCGGGCGGGGCTATCCCGGCGGCCGCGCAATCCCACAGCGCCACGCCGGCACCGCTATCTGGTGCGCCGGATAGGGCCTTGCCGGCAAGATGGGCGAGTGAGGGACCGACAGCGGCGGCCAATGCCGATCCCGCCAGTGTGACCGAAAAATCCCGGCCGGCGAGAATCCCGGTTTGTCGTGCCGGCGCGGCCGGCGCCAGCGTTGCGGCTTCCTCAAATCGCCGGCGCATGGCTGAAAAGCCGTCACTGGCGCCGGGTTGAAACGTCAATTGCGCGGGGACCCCATCGGCGGCAATGGCGGATCCATCGCCAGCAGCTCTTTCATGTCGCTATAGACGGAGAGTTCCGGAATCGACCAGGCACCCGCAGTGGCGGGCTCGCTCATGACGGTGGACCCATTGGCGCGGTCCACCGGAACGATGAGGCTATGGGTCAGCAGCTTGCCGATGAAGCCGTCGATTTCCTGGCCGGAGGGCGCCGGATCATGCCGGCGGGCAACGGCCTGAAGGATGTCGGCTCGCGGCAGGCCGGCGACGAGCAAGGCCCAGAGCTCGCCGCCGCTCTGGTTAAGAGAATAATAATCGCCTCTTTCGAGATTCATGATGATCGTCTCGCCGTCAACGACATCGGCGACGACCGCGGGTTCGTTGAGCCCGAATCGCTGGCCATTTGAAATAGTCAGATCACCGACCGACAATTTGAATCCCTTTCCAAAATCGAGCGCTACAACCGCGCCGCGATCAAGTATCGGCGCAATATTTATAGATGTATCGCCGGCAACGGCCGGCGATTCGCACGATATTGCCGTAGAAAAATGCGGGCCACAATACAGCGGCCGCATAATGGCCATCTGGCAGAGATGGTGCGATTTTCACCGCCGGGTGTGACGCAACATCCAGGTGAGGCGTTCGATTCCCCTCGTCATTAAGCTCCTGCCCGACCGGCCAGCGAAGGCGAGGGCAAGACAGCGCGCGAGCGGTCTATCGAAAGTCGCCGTCGTCGCCGCAGAACGTGGCGTGCGTTGCCGCGCCGGCTTGACGCTCATCAGCCGGAGATGCCGATACAGGATGCGGCTGGTCCGAAGTTTCCACGACGATTCCTGCGGCGCGGCGCCGCCGGGTTCCGAATAGATGTCGTGCACGCCCCAATCTGCCTCTACGGGACAGAGCGCGGGACGGACGGCCCATTTTGTGCGCAGCAGCCAGCGGTCCGGACGGAAGCGGCCCGGAATGATCCGCCAGCGCTGGCTGTAGAGGAAGTCGTCATGATGCAGCATCGCGGACTTCGTTGCTCTAGCTGTCGGCATGTCCATCCGCTGATCCGCCCACAGGCCGGGATAGACGATCGCTGCCTTGCCGCTGCGCTCGAGGAAATTGAAAATCGAATCGCCCGGTCGCGGCACCGTCAACTCGTCGATATCGTTGTTCAGGACACCCCGCGCCGTAGCGCAATAACGCCAGCGCGCATGTTCGAGCGCGCCCGGCTGGCAAAAGAAAGAATCCTGGATCTTTCGCGGACCTACATTCGGGCCATAGGGGAAGGGCCATGGCACGACCAGAGCCGCAGCGATTCCGGGGATGCTTGACAGCAGGGCTTCGAGCGCCGCGATGTCATAAGCCGACGAACCATTGTCATAGATGAGCACGGCATCGGCCTGGTGGACGCGGGTGTTGAACGCGACCCAATCGCGGATCCAGGAAAGCGGATTGTCCTTCGACAACGTTAAAATCATCCGGCGGCCGGCAAAGCGGGAATTGCCATTGGGCTGAATGCGAACGTCGATCTGCCGCCCTGCCACCGCGATCTGCAGGCGGTCTGTGCCGGCCAGCGCCGGGTGATCCAATCTGATCTTGAAATTCGGTTGGAAACCGGATCGCCCCGGATCGTAGCCCCATGGGATGAGGTCCACCTGCCCCGGCAGGCGGAAGGTCAGGCTATCGAGCAAGGCGGCGCAGTTAAGCAAAGGCGGGCCGGTAAGCACTACCTTGTGGGGATCGGCACCGCGAAAGACGTCATAGAACAAGGTGCCGGAATCGAAGAGATCGAGATATCCAGGCTGCCGGTCGTCCTCAGGCCGCGGCGGATCGCGGCGAAGGCCAAAGTCTTCGAGCGCGACGCTAGAGAGGCGCTTGAGCTGCTGCGCCGCATTGGGCGGCAGCGGATTTTCGCTCGCGGCCATCGGCCTCGCCTACATCCTCAGCCGCGCATCGGTGGGATCGTAGAGCGGCTCGCGCCCGATCACGGCGCGGCGCCGCTCGCCCAGGATTTCAATATCGACCTTCGTGCCGGGGCTGGCGAGATCGCTGCGGATATAGGCCAGTGCCAGCGAGCGCTGGAGGGCATGGCCATAGCCGCCGGATGTGACCAGCCCCACGCGGCCATCACCCTGAAAGACGCTGGCACAAGGCGGGGCATCGGCATCGCCGGTTTCATCCAGAACCAGCGGCACCAGCTTTTCCCGCGAACCCTGGCGCGCCTCTTCGACCAGGGCCTGCTTGCCGATGAAATCCGGGCGGTTGAGATCGACAAAGCGCTCGAGCCCGGCGGTCAGCGGCGAATATTCATGGGTCATATCCTGTTTCCAGCCGCGATAGCATTTTTCCAGGCGAAGCGAATCCATCGCGTACATGCCGAAATCGCGGATGCCATGGGCCTCGCCCGCCTGCCACAGGCGATCATAGGTGGCGCTCAGGGCCTCCATCGGCGCATGCAATTCCCAGCCCAGCTCGCCCACATAATTGACGCGCAGCGCCAGCATGCGGGCATAGCCGATCTCGATGTCCTTGACCGATAACCAGGGGAAGGCCTGGTTGGAGAGATCGGCATCGCTCACCTGCGCCAGCACGGCGCGCGCCTGCGGCCCCGCCAAAACCAGCGAGCCCAGTTGTGCGGAGATGTTCTCGATGCGGATGGCGCTGCCGGCCGGGCGGTGGCCCTCCAGCCAATCCAGGTCATGCCATTCCGCCGAGGCGGCGCTGATCAGATAGAAGCGATTCTCCGCAAGGCGCGTGATGGTGAATTCGCTGACGATGCCGCCGCGCTCGTTCAGCATATAGGCGAGATTGACATGGCCTGGGCGCGGCAGTCTTCCGCAGATGAGTCGATCGAGCCAGGCAGCAGCGCCGGCACCTTCGACCATCAGCTTGGTGAAGCCGCCGAAATCCATGATGCCGACGCCCTCGCGCACGGCCTTGCATTCCTCGCCACGGCGGCGTGGAAATTGGTGCGCCGGAAGCTGGGCTTCTGTTCGGCTTTCTCGCCGGCGCGAGGGAACCAGGCGGCGCGTTCCCAGCCGCCGCGCGCGCCGAACAAGGCGCCCTTCGCTTTCAGGCGATCGTAGAGCGCCGTGGTCTTCGCTGGCCTGCCCGCCGGCCATTCATTGACCGGAAAGGCGATGGCGTATTCGTTCTCATAGAGTTCGCGCGCCCGGGCAAGCACATAGGATTTCGTTGCATATCCGGCATAGCGGCGCGGATCGAGAGACCAGAAATCCCATTCCGGCTCGCCATGGGCGACCCATTCGGCCAGCGTCTTGCCGGCACCACCGGCTTGCGCGATGCCGAAGCTGAAACAGCAGCAATGATAGAAATTCACCAGGCCATGGGCAGGCCCGATATAGGGATTGCCGTCGGGCGAATAGGGGATGGGCCCGTTGATCACTTTCTGCACACCGACGCTGCCCAGGATCGGCACACGGGCGATCGCATCCTCGATATAGGGCTCGAGCCGGTCGAGAGAATCGCCGAATAGCTGATAGGCGAAGTTCTCCGGCACGCCATCGGCCCAGTGGAGAACCGCATTCTCCTTCTCATAGGGGCCGAGCAGCAGTGCATCGCGCTCCTGTCTCAGATAATAACTCGCATCGGGGTCGCGCAGCAGCGGCAGCTTTTCCGCGCGCGCGCTGAGTTCCGGCACCGGCTCGGTCAGCAGGTATTGATGCTCCAGCGTAACGATCGGCAAATAGTGGCCCAGCATCGCCATCACCTCGCCGGCGCGATATCCCGCGGCATTCACCACGATCTCGGCCTCGATCTCGCCTTTGTCGGTGGTGATGCGCCAATGGCCATCGGGTTTTTGCACCAGAGCCGTGACCTGGGTTGCGCGCTGGATGCGGCAGCCCAGATCCTTCGCACCCTTGGCGAAGGCCTGGGTCAGCTGGCTGGGATCGATATCGCCGTCATGGGGATCCCATAGCGCGCCCTGCAGATCGTGCAGTTCGAGGAAGGGATAGCGCTGCCTGGCCTCGGCCGGGGAGAGCAGGGCGAAGTCGATGCCCTGGGCCTGGGCCATGCTGGCGACATGCTTGAATTCGTCCATCCGCTCGCGCGTGTGCGCCAGGCGCAGCGAGCCGGTGACGTGATAGTTGATGGGATAATCCACCATGGCGCCGAGCTCGGCATAGAGCCGGGTGCTGTGGCGCTGCAGCTTGATGAGATTCCAGCTGGTGGAGAAGTTGGGGCAGTTCCCCGCGGCATGCCAGGTCGAGCCCGCGGTCAATTCGTCGCGTTCCAGCAGCAGGCAATCGGTCCAGCCGAGCTTCGCCAGATGATAGAGCGCGCTGCAGCCGACGGCGCCGCCGCCGATGATCACCACGCGCGCATGGTCGGTCACGAGATGCCCCCTTGGATCGGCAAGGCGTGAGCCTTAATCCGTCTCGGCCTGTTCGCCGAAGCCTTCCACCAGATCCTGGGCTTCGTTCTGCCAGTCGGTTTCGCGCTGGCGCAGTGCCGGCAGGCCGATCAGCTCGTTGAAGGCATCGAAATTCAACATCCGATTGGCCATGGCCGCGGTGGTGCCGTCGCGCTTCAAGGTGGCGTAAAGCTCGCCCAGCACATGGGCAAAAGCGTATGTAGCGCATACCGGCCAGGTGACGGCGGCAAAGCCCATCTCCTCCAGCGCCTTGGCCGGCAGGACCGGCGTCTTGCCGCCCTCGACATTGTTGGCCATGCAGGGGCCGGCGATCTCTGAACAAACGCGACGCAGCTCGTCCACGCTCAGCGGCGCTTCGACGAACAGCAGATCCGCACCCGCCTCGCGATAGAGCTCGGCTCGCTCGATGGCCGCATCCAGCCCATCGACGGCTCTCGCATCGGTACGGGCCATGATGATCAGCGAATCGTCCAGCCGGGCGTCGAGGGCGGCCTTCAATTTTTCCACCATCTCGCTGGCCGGGATCACCCGCTTGCCGTCCATATGGCCGCAGCGCTTGGGCGAGACCTGATCCTCGATGAACAGGGCGGCGACGCCGGCCCGCTCATAGGCCCGGACTGTGCGGGCGACATTGGTCGGCCCGCCATAACCGGTATCGGCATCGGCCAGCAGTGGAATATCGGTCGCGTCGCAGAGCCGGGCATACATCTCGGCCATCTCGCTCATCCCGAGCTGGGCCACATCGGGCTGGCCGATCAGGGAGGCCGTAGCGCTGTAGCCACCGCAGGTGGCGGCCTGGAAACCGGCTTTCTCCGCGAGCTTCAGCGACAAGGCGTCATGGGTCCCGGGGAGCATCAGGATCTCCGGGGCCTCGACCAGTTGGCGGAAACGTTGGGTCCGGCGCATAGGCCGAAGCCTAGCCTAGTGTTTCCAACGTGAATACCCCGCCGGTCTGACGGGCGAATGTGCTGTTCTTAAACGTGAATACCCGCCGGATTTCTGTACACGGGCTGGTCGGGGAAAAAGCACCGCCCGGGGAAACAACAGCCCGCCGGTCCTCAGCGAACGCAGTGTCCCTGAACGTGGATACCCCGCCGGCCAATTCGGGGGAAAAGGAGCGCCCGCTGGATTCAACAGCCCGCCGGTGCTCAGAAAACGCAGTGTGCCTGAACGTGAATACCCCGCCGGCCAATTCGGGGGAAAAGGACCGGCGGGGCTATTCGGACCAAACCACCCCGGACAAGGGGGATTGACGGGGTGGGCATAGGCCGCCTGCGTTGCGCTGACGGTCAAGAATACAACGACGCAGCGAGGGAATTGTTCCGCGGAACTGTTCGGCGGATTTCGTTTTATATGGACACAACATCCCATTTCACCGGAGACGGATTATGACAAATCGAATTCGCCTGGGCCTGGCCGCCGCAGCCCTTTGCGCCGGCACGTCTTTTGCCAGCGTCGCGCTTGCCGACGATGCCGCCATGGAGCCCGTCTGGACCCATTACTGGATGGCCATCGCCGCCGCCAACCAATGCGAGAACTGGAATTTCAGCCCGCCGCAATATGACGCCATGACCCACGTCATCAATCAGCGGGTGAACTATGAAATCGGCGCCGGCCCGCGCACCCATCTGATCGACGATGCCAAGGAAGCCGTGCGCGACCGCGCCTTTAAATATGGCTGTAACGATCAGCAGATCACCGCGATGCTGGCCGTGTTCCACAATGAGCTGGAGCCGGTGATCCCGCGCTAGCCTTGCGGATCTAGCGTCCTTCGCGGCGCCAGGCGAGCAGCAGCGCTCCCAGGCCCAGGAACAGCCCGGCGAAAGCCGGCATCAGGGATACCTGGCGGATGCCGCTGACCACGTAGTCCTGGCTGCCGAGAAGACCCAGCCAATTGCTGCCTGACAAGTTATGCCCGGGATCCACCTTGCGGATCTCGGGCATATAGTTTCCGGCAACCCGGAAATAGCGCCCGCCGGAAGCCTGCATAAGAGTCTGCATCCTGTCGGGCGTGGAGTGCAGATCGGCGATCTCCAGGGGATTCAGCGGACCGCTGGCGGCAAAGGCCAGATGGGTTCCGTCGGTCAGGCGATAAAGTCCGGTCTCGGTCACCGCCATGGAGCCGGTCTGGCGCCCATCGCCCTGGTCCTTCAGATCGACATCGGCCTTGTTGCCCGCCGGCGTGGTCACATGCACCGTGACCGGCTTGTTGTTCAGGCTGCGCCGTACGATCTCGATCCGGCCGTCGACCACGCTGGCGCGCAGATCCTCTTCTTCCAGATCGGGTTCCTTCATCAGCCAGTGGGCGACCCGGCGCAGCAGTTCGGCCTGTGGCCCGCCGCCCTGGTAGCCGCGCGACCACAGCCAGATTTGATCGCTCAGCAGTTCCGCCGTGCGGCCCTTGCCGACGCGATTCAGCACCAGCAGCGGTTTGCTATCGATGCCGCTCAGCACACTGACCCCTTGATGGGGCACAGCCTCG
>DASXQK010000392.1:0-4401 GCA_036493015.1 Dongiaceae bacterium
CATTTGAGCAGCGAGGGAATGACGCCGGGCTCCACCCGCGCCGTCACCGGCGAGGTGTCGGCAGCGTCCTGATGCATCAGTCTTTCGCTGCCTGTAATCATGACGTAACGACTGCCGTCCAACATGCTCTGATGAACCCAGCCGACGGTGCCCTGCCAATCGCGGATTTTTCGCCAGGTGTCGTATTCGGCGATGATCTCCACCGGCAGGTGCTTGCGCTGATAGACCCATTCGATGGGAAAATTCATGCCGGGGCCGCTGCGCAGATTGATCTGGTTGGAACGCAGCGAGACATATCGGGGCACCGGCAGGCCGCTCTGGTCGCGCGCGACCGCAGCCGGTGCCGGCAGCAGGATGGCGACAAGGGCGAGCAGGCTCAAAATCAAAAAGCCGCCGCAGCGGCGCATGGGTTGCATGGCTTCACCTAAATCCAGCCGGGCGCGGCCGGTCAAGCCTATTGCGTCTGATCGCCTCCCGTCCTTCCAACGGCAGGCGTGAATCAGCCGCAATCTTAAAAATTGGGAGCGGGCCTTCAAGCGTGGGCAGGAGAGCCCGCTTCGCTGGACAAGCCTGCCTCCCCTTGCTATGGCAGGAACAAGCCCCCATGAAAGCCGTCGAATGCCCGTAAGACCCGTCGTCGTCGTCACCCGCAAGCTGCCGGACCCCATCGAGACGCGGATGATGGAGCTGTTCGACGTGCGGCTCAATCTCGCGGACAGCCCGATGTCGCAGGCCCAGCTGATCGCCGCGGTGAAGGGCTGCGACGTGCTGGTGCCGACGGTCACCGACCGGATCGACGCGGCGGTGCTCTCCCAGGCGGGCGAGCGACTGCGCCTCATCGCCTCCTTCGGCACCGGCGTCGACCACATCGATCTCAAGACCGCGCGCCAGCGCAACATCACCGTCACCAACACGCCGGGCGTGCTGACCGAGGATACGGCCGACATGACCATGGCGCTGATACTCGCCGTGCCGCGCCGGCTGACTGAGGGTGAGCGGCTGCTGCGCAGCAGTACATGGACGGGCTGGAGTCCGACCTCGATGCTGGGCAAGCGCATCTGGGGCAAGCGCCTCGGCATCATCGGCATGGGCCGCATCGGCAGTGCTGTTGCGCGCCGCGCCCGGGGCTTTGGCCTCGCCATCCACTATCACAACCGCCGCCGGGTGCATCAAAGCCTGGAAACAGATCTTGAGGCCACATATTGGGAAAGCCTCGACCAGATGCTGGCCCGCATGGACATCATCTCGGTCAATTGCCCGCATACGCCCGCGACGTATCACCTGCTCTCGGCGCGGCGCCTTAAGCTGCTGCCGCGTCACGCCTATATCGTCAATACCTCGCGCGGCGAGGTGGTGGACGAGAACGCACTGACCCGCATGCTGGAAAAGCACGAGATCGCCGGTGCCGGCCTCGACGTGTTCGAGCACGAGCCGGCGGTGAACCCGAAGCTGCTGAAGCTCGATAATGTGGTGCTGCTGCCCCATATGGGCTCCGCCACCTTGGAAGGCCGCCTGGATATGGGCGAGAAGGTCATCATCAACATCAAGACCTTCAGTGACGGCCACAAGCCGCCCGACCGCGTGCTGGAGACGATGTTCTAGCCAAGCGGCGTTGAGATTCGGTCAAAGAAAGTAAGACGTGGATGCCCGCCTTCGCGGGCATGACGGTCGAGTTTGAATCTCGACCGCGCACCCGCTCGCTCGTCATGCCCGAGATCGGCCGATGGGCCGAGGCTCGGGTATCCACGACTTGATCGAAGGGCGCGCTAGGCCTTGCGCCCGTTGCCGATCTTTTTCAGCAACTCGTCGAAATAGACGATGGTGCGCTTCAGGCCTTCCTTCAGCGGCACCTTCGGCTCCCACCCGTCCAGTTTCGCGCGCGCCAGCGTGATGTTCGGCTGGCGCTGGAGGGGATCGTCCTGGGGCAGCGGCTTATAGATCAGCTTCGATTTGGCGCCCGTCTCGGCGATCACCAGTTCGGCCAGCTGCTTGATGGTGAATTCGCCGGGATTGCCGAGATTGATCGGCCCCGTCACGTCGTCGCCGGTCGCCATCAACCGGATGAACCCTTCCACCAGATCGTCGACATAGCAGAACGAGCGCGTCTGGGCGCCGTCGCCGAAGATGGTGATGGATTCGCCCTTGAGGGCCTGGACGATGAAGTTCGATACCACGCGCCCGTCATTGGGATGCATGCGCGGCCCGTAGGTATTGAAGATGCGCGCCACCTTGATGCGCAGCCTGTGCTGGCGGTGATAGTCGAAGAACAGCGTCTCGGCGCAGCGCTTGCCTTCGTCGTAACAGGCGCGGGGGCCGATCGGATTGACGTTGCCGCGATAATCCTCGGTCTGCGGGTGGACATGGGGATCGCCATAGACTTCCGAAGTCGAGGCTTGGAACACCTTGGCCTTCACGCGTTTGGCAAGCCCCAGCATGTTGATGGCGCCATGGACCGAGGTCTTGGTCGTCTGCACCGGATCATGCTGGTAGTGAATGGGCGAAGCGGGGCAGGCGAGATTGTATATCTCGTCCACCTCGACATAGAGCGGGAAGGTCACATCATGACGCATCAGTTCGAAATGTCGGTTGTCGAGCAGATGCAGCACATTGTCCTTGGTGCCGGTGAAGAAGTTGTCCAGGCAGATCACGTCATTGCCCTGGGCCAGCAGCCGCTCGCAAAGATGAGAGCCCAGGAATCCGGCCCCGCCGGTCACCAGCACGCGTTTACGCAGCATCATGCCTGATATCTATCCTCTGATTGTCACCCGGATGAACCCCGATGCCATAAACCCCGGCAACATGAATTCAGGCGGGCCGGCCAAACTTTGCCCCAACCAATCTTGCCAGCTTAAAGTCTGGCTAACTTGATATCCCGCCAGCTTGTGCGGGCGGCGACCCTAACGCCAATTGCCGGCAGGGACAATGCCGGGTCCTCTCGAAGCACTAACCCGGCGCCAAACCGGTAAATCCATGGCCTGACGGGGTGCACCGCATTATAACTTGCGCGCCATGGCGCGTATTCCAACGGGCTTCATCAAAGATTCCGAGACCGTGCTCTCCGGCCTGTTGCGGGCAGGGGATGCGATTGTGGTCGGCCTCGGCTCGCTGATCGCCTATTTCATGCGTGCCGGCAATATCGAACTGCCCGGAACCTATCTCTCCGCCACTCTGCTGGGCATGATCCTGACCGCCAACTACATGCATTTCGCCAAGGCCTATAGCCTGGCGAGCTTGCGCCGCCAGGCGGTCGAGATTGCCAAGGTGGTTGGGGCCTGGGTTGCGGTCTTTGCCACCCTGATCGTGGTCAGCCTGTTCACCGATACGGCCGACCTGTTCTCGCGCGGCTGGCTGATGCTGTGGTTCAGCTTCACCCTCGGCGGCTTCCTGCTGCTGCGCGCGATTGCGACATTGCAGATCGACCGCTGGCTTGTCTCGGGCCGCCTGGCGCTGAAGGTCGGCATCGTTGGCCATGGCGAGCTCGCCCGCCAGGTCGCCCGCCAGCTGCGCCAGATGGGCGACCAGACCCTGCGGGTCGTGGCCTTCTACGATGCCGACGACCGGCCCGAAGAGGCCGATCGCGAGATCGAGCACGGCAGGATCCGCGGCGGCATCGCCCGTCTGATGGAAGATGTCCAGCGCGGCGAGGTGGAAGAGGTCATCGTCGCCATGCCCTGGAGCATGGAAAAGCGCATCCGCGAGATCCTGCGCCAGCTCGCCACGCTCTCGATCAATGTGCGCATCTGCCCCGATGTCTTCACCCTGTTCCTGCCCATGCGCAGCATGACGTCGGTTGCCGGCGTCTCGTTCCTCGACGTCTTCGTGCGGCCGATCAGCGGCTGGGATCTGGTGCTCAAGAACCTGGAAGACCGCATCCTGGCGCCGATCTTCTGCCTGATCTTCCTGATCCCCTGCCTGCTCATAGCACTCGCCATCAAGCTCGACAGCCGCGGGCCGGTGCTGTTCAAACAGGTGCGCTTCGGTTTCAACAACAATCCGATCAGCGTGCTGAAATTCCGCAGCATGTACACCGACCGGCCGGATGAACAGGGCGTGCCGCAGGCAACCCGAAACGATCCGCGCATTACCCGGGTCGGGCGCTTCCTGCGCCGCAGCAGCCTGGACGAGCTGCCCCAGCTCTGGAACGTGCTGATGGGCGAGATGTCACTGGTGGGGCCGCGGCCCCATGCGGTCGACCACAATCACAAGTACGCGGCGATGATCGACGAATACCTCGGCCGCCACCGCATGAAGCCGGGCATGACCGGCTGGGCCCAGGTGAATGGCCTGCGCGGCGAGACCACGACGGTCGAACAGATGCGGGCCCGCGTGCAATACGACCTCGCCTATATCGACAACTGGTCGCTGCTATTTGACCTGCGCATCCTGTTCCTGACGCTGTTC
>DASXQK010000393.1:0-2039 GCA_036493015.1 Dongiaceae bacterium
GGAGGCGCTGCCTTATCTGCGCCAGGCGGCTGCTTCCATGCCGCGCGATCCTGGCTTGCTCGAGCAGCTGGCGAAGGCGCTGAGACGCCTGGAGCGCTGGGGCGATGCCGTGCCTGTCCTGGCCCGGATCGTTGCCCTCAAGCCCAATGATGCGGCGGCCGAAGCGGAGCTGGCGCGCGGGTTGGTAAGTGGCTGGCAATTGCGTAGCGGCACCGCCATGGCTGAACGCGCCATCGCCCATGATCCCGGCTCTGCCATCGCCTGGTTGACCAAGGCCGAAGCACTTTCACGCCGGGGTCTGCCGGCCGAAAGCAGGATCGCCTTCGATCGGGCGGCAGCCTTGGCGCCGGATTCAACCCATATCGCCCATTGCCGGCTGATCAATCTGCTCTATGACGACAAGATGAGTGCTGCGGCCCGGACTGACGAGCATCGCCGGGTGGCGGCGCTGTGGAACCGGCTGACGCCCGCCAATCCAGCCTTCGCCAATTCCCGCGAACCGGCGCGGCGCCTGCGTGTGGGGTACGTGACAGCGGATCTGCGCCAGCATCACCCGGTCGCACAGTTCCTGGAAGCGATTCTGAGGAATCACGATCCCGCGGCGATCGAGGTTTTTCTCTATTCCACATTTGCTTCACCGGATCTGGCGACGGCGCGGTTCCAGTCGCTGCCGGTGACCTGGCGCAATCTGTCGCGATCGGACGATATTCGGGCCGCCGCCGCCATCGCGGACGATCGCATCGATCTGCTGATCGATCTCTCGGGCCATACCGGCGGCGGGCGCATGGGTATCTTCGCGCGCCGGCCGGTGCCGGTCCAGGCAACCTATCTGGGGTATTCCCATTCGACAGGCCTCGCCGCCATGGACTACGCCATCGTCGATGGCGAGGTGGCGCCGCCGGGTGACGAAAAATTCTACAGTGAACGGCTGCTGCGGCTCTCGCCCTCGCTCTTCTGCTTCAGCGCACTGGCCGATGCTCCGCCGGTCAGCGCGAGGCCTGTTGATCGCCCGATCGTCTTCGCCAGCTATAACAACGGCGCAAAATTATCGCCGCGAACCCTCGACCTCTGGATCGGCCTGTTGCGCGCACTGCCCGCAGCACGCCTGCGCTTCAAGGCCGCGATCTTTTCCGATCACTACGAGATCGCCCGCTTCACCAGCCTGTTTGCCGCCGGAGGAATCGATTCCAACCGCCTCGATTTCGCCCCGCTCTCGCCCCGCCCGGAACAGATGCTGGCGGAGTTCGCGCTCGTGGATATTGCTCTCGATCCGATCTCCTATAACGGCGCCACCACCACCTGCCTGGCGCTCTGGATGGGCGTGCCGGTGGTAAGCCTCGCGGGCGAAGGCTATGCCAGCCGCATGGGCGCCAGCCTGCTGAAGGCGCTCGGCCAGCCCGCTTGGGTCGCTGCTTCCGAGGAAGAATACATCGCGATCGCCCAAAGGCTGTCGGACGACCGCGCCGCCCTGCAGCAGATTCGTGCCCGGCTGCGCCAGCAGATGCAGGCGTCCGCGTTGATGGATGGCGCTGCTTTCGCCCGCAAGCTGGAGGCTCTCTATCGCCAGGCCTGGCAAGCGTGGTGCCGCGGTTGACGTATTCGCCATCGCCAATGGATTCAGCCTTTGCCGCGTGATACCTAGCAGTTGAGGGGTCGTCGCCAGGGGCTGGGGTCATGGCAAGCAATCTGAACACGCTGCGCTCGACGCAGCTTCATCACATCATGCGTCTGGCCGTCAGCACGCGCCGCGCTGAGCTGATCGAACATCTCTGGCAGGCCAGCGGGGGCACGGTCCAGGCGGGGCCTTTCCGTGGGATGAAACTCTCGAATCAGATCGCCTGGGGCGATGGCGATATCGGCGTCAGAATTCTCGGCTGCTATGAGCAGGAGCTGTGGCCGCATTTCAAGGCCGCTTTCGCCAAACCCTATCGCACCGTCGTCAATGTCGGCTGCGCCGAAGGCTATTACGCCGTCGGCGCCGCTCGCGCGATGCCGCAGGCGCATGTTCATGCCCTCGATATTTCGCAACGCGCCCAGGA
>DASXQK010000394.1:0-10440 GCA_036493015.1 Dongiaceae bacterium
GCGGCCATGGAAACCAGGGCGCTTACGGGCCGCCCTACGGCGTCGTGCTGCGCCTTGCTACCGACAGTGGAATAGAAGGTTATGGCGAAGCCGACAGCATGCCGGCCGTCGTCAAGGCGGTGGTCGAGGCGCCGTTTTTCAACGAGATGATGTCGGGGCTGAAATGGGTCCTGCTCGGTCAGGATCCGCTCGACATTGACGGGCTGTGGCAGCGCATGGCGATGGCGACGCTGAACTACAGCCGCGACGGTGCCACGCTGCAGGCGATGGCCGCGGTCGACCTCGCTCTCTGGGACATCAAGGGCAAGGCTCTCGCCAAGCCCGTCTGCGATTTGCTGGGCGGTGCGCGACGGCCGTCATTGCGTTGCTATGCCACATACCCCCTGGGCAGCAACCTGGCTGAAACGGATCGCAATGCCCGCAAACTCCGTGATGCCGGATTCAGCGCGGTCAAATTCGGCTGGCATCCGCTCGGCCCCGACGCCGAAGCGGATACGGCCATCGTCGCCACGCTGCGCCACGCTATCGGCCAGGATGCGGATCTGCTGATCGATGGCGGCCTTGCCTGGGATGTCGAGACGACGCTGGACCGGCTGCGGCGTTTCGAACCCTGTCGCCTGTTTTGGCTGGAGGAGCCGCTGCGGCCGTACGATTTCGAGGGCTATGCCCGCCTTACCGGCGCTTCGGCGACGCCGATCGCGGCCGGCGAGCTCTGCTCCAGTGCGATCGAACTCGGCCGCTTGATCGATGAAGGCTGCGTCAACGTCCTGCAGGTCGATATCTCGCGTGTCGGGTTGACCCAGGCGATGAAAGTGGCAGCGATAGCAGCCGCCCGCGGCGTCCCTTGCGTCAATCACAGCTACAGCTATGGCATCAACCTGGCAGCCTCCCTGCATTTCGCCGCGGCAATCGAGAGCACCTCGCTGTTCGAGTACCAGGCAACCGACAACGAAATCCGCGACCGGCTGATTCCCGATGCGCCCCGGCCGGTATCGGGAATGCTCGCCGTTCCACGTGGGCCTGGCCTGGGTATCGAGATCGACCAGGACGCCCTGCGCTATTTCACCGACAAGGCCTAGCGCCCGGCCGCCTCAGCGCGAGCGTTCTTCCCGCGGCGCGCGGCCGAAATGGGCGCGATAGCAGCGGGTAAAGTGCGAGCCGGAAACAAAGCCGTTGGCGACCGCCACATCGAGGATCGACTTCGAACCATGCATCAGCATCTTGCGGGCGCGATGCAGCCTGAGCTCGCGATAGAAGGCCGTGGGGGAGCGGCCCATCGTCTCGGTGAACAGGCGCTGGAGGTGCCGCGGCGACAGGCCCGAGATCTTGCACAGCTTGCGCAGGCTGATGGGATCCTCGAGATGCGTTTCCATGGCGGAGATGGCCGCCAGCAGGCGGGAATCGCCGATGCGCGTGCGCGAGCGCAGCGACATGCGTTGCGGGTCGTCGCCGCTGCGCACCTGGTGGTGGATGATTTCGTCGGCGATCTGCCAGGAAAGATCGCGGCCATGCTGTTGCTCAATCAGGTGGAAGATCATGTCGAGGGATGCCGTTCCGCCGGGACAGGTCATCCTGTCGCGATCGACTTCGAACAGGTCAGCGGTCAGCCGCAGATTGGGAAATTCGCGGGCGAAGTTGTCGAACTCCTCCCAGTGGATGGTACAGCGATAGCCATCGAGCAGGCCGGAGCGCGCCAGCAGATAGGCGCCGGTGCCGATCCCGCCCATGACGGTGCGGTTGCGTGCCATGCGGCGCAGCCAGGCAAAGACCTTCTTGTTGAAATACTTGTTGCCGTCGATTCCAGCGATGGCCATCAGGATGGGAAAGCGGTCAACATCCTTCATGGCCGCCTCCGCCGCCATCGCAATCCCGCTGCTAGGCACCACGGGCGCACCGTCCTCCGAAATCAAGGTCCAGGAATAGAGGTTCTTGCCGCTCACCCAATTGGCCACGCGCAAGGCTTCGATTGCCGCCGAGAAGGCGAGCATGGGAAATTTGGGCACAAGGAAGAATCCCACCTTCACCGGCAATGTCTGGGGCGTCTGCATCGTGGCGGGGCGGCGATTGAGCCTCTGGCGTCAGCGGGCTAATGTCTGGCGCGATCGGAACAAAAGCGCCGAAGCCTGTCAACCTAGACTGGGCCTTGCCAGCCCGGGCGCCGATGCTCTTCCATCGCGCTGTGACGACGGCAATCGCGTGATACTGCCGGCTTCAACAGGGGTGAAAAAACATAATGAGCGATCGATATCTCAGCGGCAAAAGCGCCTGGGTCACCGGCGGCGCTTCGGGCATGGGCCGGGCCACGGCTATTGCCCTTGCGAAAGCAGGGGCTGACGTCGCCATTGGTTCGCTCGTTGCCAGCCAGCGCGGGGCGGTGCTGGCGGACCAGAACTGCTTCACGCCGCCGGACGAGGCCCTGCAATCGACCCGGCGCGACATCGAATCTCAGGGGGTTCGCGCGCTGGCCATGGCGCTGGATGTCTGCTCGCCGGATTCCGTCGCGGCCGGCTATCGCAGCGTCGTCGAGGCGTTCGGCAAGGTCGACGTCCTGATCAATGCCGCAGGCTCGTCGGTGCGCAAGTTCATGGTCGATCATCCCGACGAATTGTGGTTTCGCATGCTGGATGTGAACCTGACGGGCCCTTATCGAACGATAAAACTATGCATGCCCGGCATGATCGAGCGCCGTTGGGGACGCATCGTCAATTTCGCCTCTACCGCCGCCAATGTCGGTTATCCGATGCACAGCGCCTATTGCTCGGCGAAGGCGGGTCTTCTGGGATTGACCCGTTGTGTGGCGCTGGAGGGCGCGCCGCACGGCGTTACCTGCAACGCCATCAATCCGGGCTTCGTTGCGACCGAAGCCAACACATCTTCACTGCATATGGAAATCGCCATCGCCAAACGCGACATCTCGGTCGACGACTATCGCGCCGAGATCATGGCCGGCCTGCCGCAAAAGCGCTTCCTGTCGCCCGATGAAGTCGGCGCGCTCGCGGCGTTCCTCTGCCGGCCCGAAGCGCTCGGCATCGAAGGCCAGGACATCACCATCGCCATGGGCTCCCAATGGTAAAGAAGACCACACGCCGGCGGACGGGCGGCAAAAGCCGGACGCCCGATCTCGCCTTCTGGCTGGAATATCCAAGTCTGCCGGCCTGCGAGATCGCTGCCTCGCTCGGCTATCGAATCGTCATCATCGACACGGAGCATGGGGTCTTTTCCCGCGAAGCCGCGGATGCCCTGGCGTTCGCCTGCCGCAAACTCGGGCTCACCGTCTATGGGCGCGTCGCCACGGCGGAGCGCGTTCCGATCCAGCATGCGCTGGATTCGGGCGTCGACGGCGTCATCCTGCCGCAGATCGCCGACCTGGCGCATGCGCAGGCCGTAACCGCATTGGCAAAATATCCGCCGCTCGGCAGCCGCGGCGTCGGCTATAGCCGGACGATGAACTATGCCGGCGTTGCCCGCGGGTTCTTTGCCGCGGAAAACCGCCGCGCCACCTGCTTTGCCATGATTGAAACACCCGGTGCGCTACGCGATGTCGCCACCATCGCACGGCTTGCCACGGTCGATGGCCTGTTCATCGGCCCCGCTGATCTCTCCATGACCCGCGGGCGTGGCGCTTTCCAGGCGACAGCCGAGGATTTCGCCGATTTCCGCAAGATTGCCTCCGCAG
Organism: Dongiaceae bacterium; assembly: GCA_036493015.1. Taxonomy (GTDB): domain Bacteria; phylum Pseudomonadota; class Alphaproteobacteria; order Dongiales; family Dongiaceae; genus DASXQK01. The sequence continues at coordinate 3,677 of DASXQK010000394.1, forward strand.
CCTCGGGGGCCGGCAAGCCCTGGGCCATTCCCGCACCGGGCCGCGCGGTGTTCGCTTTCGCGCGCCGGCAGCGGGCAAGCTTTGTGACCGTCGGCGATGATTTGAGTGCGCTCAGGCTCGGTTTCGCCCAGGGACTCGTCGTCGCCGGCGGTGACTGACATGGCCGAAGCTACCGAGCGATTCCTGGCAGGGCGCGTCGCCTGGGTAACGGGCGGGGCCACGGGCATCGGGCGCGCCTGCGCCGTGGCGCTTGCCGCGGCCGGCGCGGATCTTGCCATTGGGTCGCTGTCGCGCTCGGCCAATATCGGCAGTGTGTGCTATTCCACCCTGCCTGCCGATGATGAAATGGCCGAGGCGAAGGCGGCGATCGAAGGTCACGGCGGGCGCTGTTTTCTTCTGCCCTTCGACCTTCGCCAGGACTCGTCCGTCGACGCGTTCTTTCGCGGCGCCACGGTGGCACTCGGGCCCGTCGACATCCTGGTCAACGCTGCCGGGGTCTGCGCGCAGGAACTGATGACGGAAGCGCGCGACGAGACCTGGGCGACGACCCTCGACATCAATCTCACCGGGCCGTATCGGGCCATCAAGCGCTGCCTGCCTTCGATGATCGAGCGACGCTGGGGGCGTATCGTCAATATCGGCTCGACCGCTGCGGAAGTCGGATTCGCTCGCCACAGCGCCTATTGCGCCTCCAAGCACGGGCTGCTCGGCCTTGCCCGCTGTGTGGCGCTGGAGGGTGCCGCCCATGGGGTCACCTGTAACACCATCAATCCCGGCACTGTCGCCACCGGATTGACCCGCATCGGCTCCAGCTTTCGCGTCAAGCAGGGCGGTCAGGGCCGCGACGTGGAAGAAAATATGAAAATGATCGCCGAGGGCTATCCGCAGAAGCGGCTGATCGAGGCCGATGAGATCGCAGCCTTGGCGCTTTTCCTCTGCCGGGAAGAGGCGCGCGGCATCACCGGTGAAGCACTGACCGTCGCCGGCGGCGCACCATGGTAGGGGTGCGGCGGCAATGAAGATTTCCCGCATCGAGGTCACGGTCGTGAACGTGCCCTTCCTGGCGCCGATCCGCTGGAGCGGCGGCGCGAACGCCGACTGGACCCGCCTGATCATCCAGATGCACACCGACGATGGGCTCTGCGGCCTCGGCGAGACGCTGGGCGGCACGGTGACCAAGGCGCTGATCGAGACCGAGATTGCCGCCATGTTCCTGGGCGAGGATCCCTTCGATCTGGAGCGCATCCTCTCCAAAGCCACCTTCGTGCCGCTCTACTACGGCAAATGCGGCCATTGCGCGGTCGCCGGGCTGGAACTCGCCTGCTGGGATTTGATGGGCAAGGCCGTAAACAAGCCGCTTTGCCAGCTTCTGGGCGGGCGGTTGCGCCAGGAAATCCCCTTTGCCGCCTATCTTTATTATCGCAACGCCGACGAGAAAGGCAGCGGTGCCATCGACAGCGTCGCCGACGTGATCGCGCGGGCGGAGGATATGGTGGCCGCCCACGGTTTCGGCACGCTGAAATACAAGGGCGGCGTCAAGGAACCGGAAGAAGAGATCGAAACCCTGTTCGCGCTGCGCGAAGCATTTCCGGCGGCAAAGCTGCGCTACGACCCCCAGGCGATCTATTCGCCCGCCACCTCGATCCGCATCGGCAAGCGTATCGAGTCCCTTGACCTGGAATATTACGAGGATCCCTGCTGGGGGAATGAGGGCATGGCGCGCGTGCGCGAGCGCGTCGGCATCCCGCTCGCAACCAACATGTGCGTCATCGACCTCGATGGCGTTGCCATCGGGCTGCGGATGAAATCGATCGATGTGGTGCTTGGCGACATCTTCGAATGGGGCGGCATCTCCAAGATGAAGAAGCTCGAGGCCGCCTGCGACATCTTCCAGCTGAACCTCAATTTCCATTCCGCCGGCGAGCTTGGCATCGGCACGGCCGCCTATCTGCATCTGGCCGCCTCCGTACCGGCTTTGCCCCATGCTCTCGATACCCACATTCTGGAACTGGCCGGCGATGTCATCCAGCCCGGCATCATTGCGCTGAGCGAAACCGGCACCATGCGGGTGCCGTCCGGGCCGGGGCTGGGCGTGGCGCTGGATGACGATCGCTTTGCGGCGGCAGCCGAAGCACATCTTCGCCAAGGCGACAAAAGCGTCTATGCCGAGGACGCCGGCCGCAAGGGCGTCATACCCGTCAAATCCATGTATTGAGGACAAGCAGGATGGCCGACAGGGATTTCGATCAGGCAACAGCCCAGTACCGGGCCATGTACGACACGGCGCTATCGATGCTGCTCAGCAAGATCTGGGGCGGCAATCTGCATATGGGCCTGTTCAAGGACCCCGATGAGGCGCTGCTGGATGCCCAGATGCGCGCCAATGCGCATATGGCAAAAGCAGCATCCCTCAAACCAGGCCAGCGGGTGGTCGAGGCGGCCTGCGGGGTGGGCAGCACGGCGCGCTACCTTGCCGAGAATTTCGCCGTGCATGTGCAGGCAACCAATATTGCCGAGATGCAATTGACCGAGGGCCGTGAACTGACCAGCCAGGCGGGCCTGTCGAACCTGATCGAGTTCAGCTATGCCGATTATCACGAGCTGCCCTTCCCGGACGCCAGTTTCGACGTGTGGTGGTGCCAGGAGGCTCTGCTTTATGCCATCGACAAGCGCCGCGTCTTCAACGAGGCGATCCGCGTGCTGCGGCCCGGCGGCCGCCTTATCATGTCCGACCTTCTTCTGGGGGATGCCGTCGCCGGCCCGGCGCGCGCGGAATTCACGAGCATCCTGAAGGCGCCCAATATGTGGTCGATCCGCCAGTGGGACGAGTTGATCGCAACGCTGCCGGTTAAGGTCCTGGAACGGCAGGATTGGGCCCGGCACACGGAAGCAACCTTCAAGAACGTGCTGGCGAACCTGATGAAAGTGCGCGCGGAGTTCACCCAGAAGGTCGGTGCCGAGATCGTCGACAACTCCATCAAGCGGGTGACGGTGCAATACGATGCTGCCCGCGCAGGCAATCTGGGGTGGTGCTTCTATGCTCTGCAGCGCGCCTAGGCCTGCGGCGAGAGCGCGCGGATAGCCGGCCAACAGGCGGCAAGCAGGTCGACCGTTAGCAAAAGTTATCAGCTGGCGTGTTGACAGGCGGGTGGCCGCGGGAAACTGTTGAATGTCGCTAGCCGGGGCGGCTTTCCGTGGGCCGGCTTTGCGCTTCAAAGGGGGACTGAACCTGCCTGTGCCACGCCACCGGTTGAGCCGACGCGACCCCGTGGATCGCGGTTTTCGCGCGGCGCCGCCATGTTGAAGCTCGTCATCAGGCGGCTGGCGCTGGGAATCCTCACCCTGTGGGCCGTATCGATCCTGATTTTCGCCGGCACGGAGATTCTGCCCGGCGATGTCGCCTCCGCCATCCTGGGTCAGAGCCGCACGCCGGAAACCGTCGCGGCCCTGCGGCAATCCCTCGGCCTTAATCGTCCCGCACCGGTGCGCTATGCCGACTGGCTGTACCACTTTGTCCAGGGCGACATCGGCAAGTCGCTGGCCAATGACCGCGACATCGCGCCGGAAATCCGCGAGCGGTTGGGCAATACGCTGTTCCTGGCGGGCGTTGCCGCCTGTGTGGCGGTGCCGCTCTCCATCCTGCTGGGACTGATGGCCGCCATCCGCCAGAACTCATTCTTCGACCGCCTGGTGAACGCGCTGACGCTGACCAGCATTTCGGTGCCGGAATTCTTCATCGGCTATATCCTGATCATCTTCTTCTCAGTCACCTTCGAGTGGTTTCCCAGCCTCTCGATGATCACCGACGATATGAGCCTGTGGGACAAGCTCTATGCGGTGGCGCTGCCGGCCACCACGCTGGTGCTGGTCGTTGTCGCCCATATGATGCGCCAGACCCGCGCCGCGGTGGTCAACGTGCTCTCCAGCCCCTTCATCGAGATGGCGGTGCTGAAGGGCATACCCAACTGGCGCATCGTGCTGCAGCATGCCCTGCCCAACGCGCTGGCGCCCGTGATCAGCGTCATCGCGCTGAATCTCGCCTATCTCATCGTCGGCGTGGTCGTGGTCGAGGTTGTCTTCGTCTATCCGGGCATGGGCCAGTTGATGGTCGATGCGGTCTCCAAGCGCGACGTTCCGGTGGTGCAGACCTGCGGCCTGATTTTTGCCAGCGCCTATGTCGGACTCAACATGTTGGCCGATCTGCTGGGCATCCTCAGCAATCCGCGACTGCGGTATCCCAAATAGCCATGGGACCCAGACTCTTCGGATACCGCCTGACGCTGGGCGCCTGGATCGGGCTTGTCATCGTCACCGTCAATCTGCTGGGTGCCGCATTGGCACCGGTGATCGCACCCCATGGCGAAGCCGACCTGGTCGGCGATGTCTGGGCGCCGGTCAGCGCCGATGCCTGGCTGGGCCTCGACAATCTGGGCCGCGACATGTTCTCGCGCCTGCTGTTTGGGGCGCGTACGACGATCGGGCTGGCGTTCCTCATCACGCTGCTCTCCTTCGCCATCGGCATTCTAACCGGCTTTGCCGCGGCGGTGGTGGGTGGGTGGCTGGATATGGCGCTCAGCCGTTTCGTCGACGCGCTGATGGCCATTCCGCAGCTGATCTTCGCCCTCATCATCCTCTCCGTGCTGGGCACGTCCGTACCGGTGCTGATCGGAACGATCGCCGTGCTCGATTCCACCCGGGTCTTCCGGCTCTGTCGCGCTGTGGGGCTGAACATCGCGGTGCTCGATTTCGTCGAGGTGGCCCGCCTGCGCGGGGAATCCCTGTGGTGGGTCATCCGGCGCGAGGTGCTGCCCAATGCGCTGCCGCCCTTGATAACCGAGTTCGGCCTGCGTTTCTGCTTCGCCTTTCTCTTTATCGCTTCCCTCAGCTTCCTGGGCTTGGGAATCCAGCCGCCTTATGCGGATTGGGGCAGCATGGTCCGCGACAACGCCCAGGCGATCAATTTCGGCGGCATCGGCCCGCTGATCCCGGCCACCGCGATCGCCCAGCTCACCATCGGCGTCAATCTGCTGGTCGACTGGTTCCTCTCGCTGCACAGCCGCGACCACAAGAAGGGCGCATGAGCGAGATCATCCTTTCCATGACGGGTCTGCGCATCGAGGCGCGCTCCGAACTCGAGGGCGAGACCAAGACGATCGTGCGCGACGTGGATCTCACCCTTCGCCAGGGCGAGGTGCTGGGCCTGATCGGGGAATCCGGCGCCGGCAAATCCACCATCGGCTTGGCGGCGCTCGGCTATACCCGCCCCGGCTGCTCCATTGTTGGCGGCACAATCCTGTTCAAGGGGGTGGATATCCGCGCCCTCTCCATCGAGCAGCGCCGGCGCCTGCGCGGACGCCGGGTTGCCTATATCGCCCAGAGTGCCGCCGCCTCGTTCAATCCCGCCAAGCGACTCTATACCCAGATCTGCGAAGGGCCGGTGCGCCACGGGCTGATGAGCTATGACCAGGCGCGCAGCGAGGCGGTCCAGCTGTTCCGCGAGCTCGACCTGCCTTCGCCGGAGAACTTCGGCGAACGCTTTCCCCACCAGGTCTCCGGCGGCCAGCTCCAGCGCGCCATGGCCGCCATGGCCATGTCCTGCAAACCGGACCTGCTGGTGCTGGACGAGCCGACCACCGCCCTCGACGTCACCACCCAGATCGAGGTGCTCGCCGCCATCCGCAAGCTGATCCGCGATCACCACACCGCCGGCCTCTATATCAGCCACGATCTCGCCGTGGTCGCCCAGATCGCCAACCGGATCATGGTGCTGCGCCACGGCGAGATGGTGGAGGAGGGCGCCAGCGACCAGATCCTGAAACGCCCGGCCAAGGACTATACCCGTGCACTGGTATCGATCCGCGGCACCGATTTCGGGCGCGCGACAGGCGAAGCGCGCATCGGCGAGCCGATACTGGCATTGAAGGATGTCACGGCGAGCTATGCCAGGCTGGCCCGCGTCGTCGACGATATTTCGCTCAGCGTGCGCAAGGGCGAGACGGTGGCGGTGGTGGGCGAATCCGGCAGCGGCAAAAGCTCGCTGGCGCGCGTCATCGCCGGGCTGTTGCCGCGCGAAAAGGGGGAGATCATCTTCGGCGGCCAGACGTTGCCGCCGCGGCTTTCCGAGCGCAGCAAGGACATGCTGCGGCGAATCCAGCTCGTCTATCAGATGCCCGATGTCGCCCTCAATCCGCGCCAGCGGGTGCGCGAGACCATCGGCCGACCGCTGGAGTTCTATCTCGGCCTGGATGGGGCGAACGTGAAGGCGCGGGTGAGCGAATTGCTGGCATCGGTGGGTCTGCCGGAAAACTTTGCCTCGCGATATCCCGGCGAGCTCAGCGGCGGCCAGAAACAGCGCGTCTGCATCGCGCGCGCACTGGCCGCCGAACCGGAATTGATCATTTGCGATGAGGTGACGTCGGCCCTCGACCCGCTGGTGGCGGAAGAAATTCTGAAACTGCTCGATCGGCTGCAGCGCGACAATGGCTATGCCTATCTCTTCATCACCCATGATCTGGGCACGGTGCGGCGCATCGCCGACCGCGTCGCCGTCATGCTGAAGGGCAGGCTGATCGCTGAAGGGCCGTGCGCGAAAATCTTCGCCCCGCCCTGGCATCCCTATACCGAGCTGCTGTTGTCCTCGGTGCCGGAAATGGACACCCACTGGCTCGATGGCGTTTTGACGCGCCGGCGCCATCGTTCGGCCGACTTCCAAGCCAGCACTGTGAACGACACAGCGTCCCCGCTCTAGTTGGCGCCGGGCCGCA
>DASXQK010000395.1:0-4466 GCA_036493015.1 Dongiaceae bacterium
GCGCCGACGGTCAGGCTGCCGCCATCGGCTTTTTCCTGGCCGACGATCATGCGAAACAGGGTCGTCTTGCCCGCGCCATTGGGGCCGATGATGCCGACGAGAGCGCCGGGCGGCAGGCGGAAATCGAGATCGTCGATCAGCAGGCGGTCGCCATATCCCTTCTTGAGATGTTCGGAGACGATGACGAGATCGCCCAGCCGCGGTCCAGCGGGAATGCGGATCTGCCCTGCATCGGCTTGCTGCCGGCCGTCCTCCGCCAGAAGCTGTTCATAGGCGGCGATGCGTGCCTTGCTCTTGGTCTGGCGGGCGCGGGCCGATTGCTTGATCCACTCCAGTTCATGCTGAAGCGTGCGCTGGCGTGCCGATTCGGTCTTCTCTTCCTGCTCCAGGCGCTTCTGCTTCTGTTCGAGCCAGGATGAGTAATTGCCCTCCCAGGGAATGCCGTGTCCCCGATCGAGTTCGAGAATCCAACCAGCAACATTGTCGAGGAAATAGCGGTCATGGGTAACGGCCACCACCGTACCCGGATATTCATGCAGGAAGCGCTCCAGCCAGGCGACGGATTCGGCGTCGAGATGGTTGGTGGGTTCATCCAGCAGCAGCAGATCCGGGCGCTGCAGCAGCAGGCGGCAAAGCGCCACCCGGCGCCGCTCGCCGCCCGAGAGCTTGGCAACCTCAGCATCGCCGGGTGGACAGCGCAGCGCGTCCATGGCGATCTCGACCGTGCGCTGGAGGTCCCACGCATCGGCCGCGTCGATCTTCTCCTGCAGCTCGCCCTGTTCGGCGATCAGTTTTTCCATCTCGTCGGTCGAGACGTCTTCGCCCAGTTTGGCACTGACTTCCTCGAAACGGTCAAGCAGGGCCTTTTTCTCGGCCAGGCCCTCCATGACATTGCCCTGCACATCCTTGGCGGGATCGAGCTCGGGCTCCTGGGGCAGAAAGCCGATCGTCGCACCCTCCGCCGACCAGGCCTCGCCGGCAATGTCATGGTCGAGGCCCGCCATGATGCGCAGCAGGGTGGATTTGCCGGAGCCGTTCAGGCCCAGCACGCCGATCTTGGCCCCGGGCAGGAAGCTCAGCCAGATATTGTCGAGGACCTTGCGGCCGCCGGGATAGACCTTGGCCAGGCCTTTCATGACGTAGACGTGTTGATAGGCAGCCATGGATGCTCCGCGGGGTCTGGGGAAAGCGCCGCGTCTTTTACCCTAAGGGATCGGCTGCGCCAACCGGCCAGCCGGCCTGGTCAGTTCGCCAGGCGCTTGGCCTCGGCAGCCAGCAATTCCGCCGCCAGCTTCGGATGGACGTTGCTGCCGGTCAGGACCGTGGCGATCCGCTCGCCAGCAATGCCGCCGCCGGCAATTGCGGCCAGGCCTGCCGCACCCGCCGGCTCCAGCAGCAAGCCCAGGGCTGCGGCTGCCGCCTGCATCGCCCGGCGCAGGGCTGCATCATCCACCAGCACGATATCGTCGACCAGCGCGCGGATTCGTTCCAGGGATCGCGCGATCGGTGTGCGGATGGCAAGCCCGTCGGCGATCGTATCCGGCGCCACCGACAAAACCTTGCCGCCCGCTTTCCAGCTTCGCTCCATGGCCGGCGCACCCTGCGGGCATACCCCGACAATCCGTGTCCTGGGTGAATGTTCGCGCAGCCAGAGCGCCATGCCAGTGATGAGCGCGCCGTCGCCCACCGGAATGACAGCCACATCGATCGTGCCGGCGGCCAGCAGCTCGATCGCAATCGTGCCGGCCCCTTCCGAGATGGCAGGATCTTCGCCGTCCTCGATGAAGATACGGCCCGCACCCTGCTTGGCGAAATCACGGGCGCGCCGCTTGGCGTCGTCGCCATCGGCACCGCCCACGCTGACGGTCGAGCCGAACGCTTCCATGCGCTTGAGCTTCACCGGGTTCACATCCTCCGGCACGAAAACGGTCACGGGAATACCGCGGCTGCGGCAGGTATAGCCCACCGCCTGGCCGAAATTGCCGGCCGAGGCACAGACGGCGTGCTGGCCCTTTGTGAAGGATTGCGCCCGGAAGCTCATCCCGCGGCCCTTGAAACTGCGGATGGGATTGGCTGTCTCGACCTTCAGCAGAATGCGATGGCCGAGTGCGGCATTCAGCTGCTCGTCGCTGAATTGCGGACTGTTGCGGAACACGGGATCGATGATCCGGTTCGCTTTTTCGATATTGGCAAGAGAAAGGTCCATTCCAGACATCAGGATTTCCTCGTAAAGCCGCCACAACAGGCGCGCCGATTAGAAACGGCAATTGCCTGGCGGGCAATTGCCATTACCCGCAGGAATCGCCTTCGGCTCAAATCATCCCTTCCCCATCAGTGGCATAGCGGGACCCGGCGAACTGGGTTACCGTAATTTGTGACGTTAGGGCGACAGGGTGGGACAAGCTCGCCCTCCGCTGTCGCTTGGGGGCGTCGGGTATTGCTGTCAAAGCAACGGAGGGATGTATGACCACGGCAACGGCACATGGAGGGCTTCCAACCCGTCACCGGATGACGGCGGAGGAGCGAAAAGTCATCTTCGCCTCCTCGCTTGGCACGGTTTTCGAGTGGTACGACTTCTATATCTACGGAACGCTTGCCACGATCCTGGCCAAGCAATTCTTCTCCGGCGTGGCCCCGGGTGCTGCCTTCATTTTCACCCTTCTGGCCTTTGCCGCCGGTTTCGCCGTGCGTCCGCTCGGCGCGCTCGTCTTCGGACGGATCGGCGATCTGGTGGGCCGCAAATACACCTTCCTGATCACGATCACCTGCATGGGTCTCGGCACCTTCCTGATCGGTTTCCTGCCTTCCTATGCGTCGGTTGGAATCATTGCACCGGTCATCCTTATCATCCTGCGCCTCGTGCAGGGTCTGGCGCTGGGCGGCGAATATGGCGGTGCCGCGATCTATGTCGCCGAACATGCACCGGCGGGAAAACGCGGCCTCTATACCTCCTGGATCCAGACCACGGCGACGCTGGGGCTGTTCCTGGCCCTGCTGTTGATCCTTGCGATCCGCGAGGGCATGGGCGAGGAAGCCTTTGCCGCCTGGGGCTGGCGCATTCCCTTCCTGCTGTCGGCCATCTTGCTCGTGATCTCGCTCTGGATCCGCATGCAGCTTGCCGAATCGCCGGTCTTCAAGCGCATGAAGGAAGAAGGCAAGGGCTCCAAGGCCCCGCTGAAGGAAGCCTTCGGCACCTGGACCAATGCCCGCATCGCCATCCTCGCCTTGCTCGGCGCCACCGCCGGCGAAGCGGTCGTCTGGTATGGCGGCCAGTTCTACGCCCTCTTCTTTCTGACCCAGACGCTGAAGATCGATCCGCTGACGACGGCGCCATTGATGATCATGATGTCGCTGGCGTTGGGAACGCCGTTCTTCGTCCTCTTCGGCTGGCTCTCCGACAAGATCGGCCGCAAGCCGATCATCCTGGCGGGATTCCTGCTGGCCGCGGTGACCTACTTCCCGATCTTCCAGGGGCTGACGCATTACGCCAATCCGGACCTGGAAGCGGCATTGGCCCAGGCGCCGGTGACCGTCACCGCCGACCCGGCCGAATGCTCGTTCCAGCTCAACCTTACCGGTGCTTCAAAATTCACCAGCTCCTGCGATGTGGTGAAGTCGGCGCTGGTCAAGCTCTCGGTCAACTACACCAATGAAGACGCCCCGGCGGGTACCAAGGCTTCGGTCAAGGTCGGCGATCAGACGATCGCCTCCGATACGCCCGATTTTGCCAAGGTGCTGGCTGCGGCGGTTGTCGGTCATGGCTATCCGGCCAAGGCCGATCCGGCCAAGATCAACTGGTTCATGACCATCGTCCTGCTCTGGGTGCTGGTGGTCTATGTGACGCTGGTCTATGCGCCGATCGCGGCTTGGCTGGTCGAGTTGTTTCCGACCCGCATCCGCTACAGCGGCCTGTCGCTGCCCTATCACATCGGCAATGGCTGGTTCGGCGGGTTCCTGCCGGCCATCGTTTTCGCCATCGCAGCGGCCACCGGGAATATTTACTCCGGTCTCTGGTATCCGATCGTGGTGGCGGCCGGCAGCCTGGTGATCGGGCTGATCTTCCTGCCCGAAACCCGGCATCGCGACATCACCACGCATTAGGCGTAACGAAAGACTTGCGAAGCCCCGCCTTTCGGCGGGGCTTCTTTTTTGCGCCAGCTTGCGGCCGTTCCATGCCCGCGATATATGCACCCACAGACGTTCTCAGGGCGGGGTGAGATTCCCCACCGGCGGTGATGGCCCACCAGGCCTTAGTCCGCGAGCGCCGGCCGATCTCCGATTGGGCGGGTCAGCAGATTCGGTGCAAATCCGAGACCGACGGTTACAGTCCGGATGAAAGAGAACGAGGTCGCGGCCGACCGCCAAGCGTCGCGCGGATCAGCCGGATTGCGTGCGCCCTGATTCCTGTCTCAACCCTGAAGGAGAGACCATGAATCAGATGTCGCCAAAAACCGCTCGAAAGCCGG
>DASXQK010000396.1:0-3042 GCA_036493015.1 Dongiaceae bacterium
CAACGGTCGGCGGCCGCAAGGTCATCGCCAATCGGCGAGCCAAGGGACGCAAGCGTCTCAGCGCCTAAGCCGTTTGATGGCGCCGATTCTGCGCCTTACCCGACGAGCTGAATTCCTGAAGGTAGCATCGGGCCGCCGCAAATCGGTTGCGCCCGGTCTTATCCTGCAGGCGTTGCCGCAACAGCCGGATGCCGCTTTGCGCGTGGGCTTCACCGCCAGCCGCAAGGTCGGCAATGCGGTTGCCCGCAATCGCGCGCGCCGGCGGCTGCGCGCCGCGGTGGCGCAGATCCTGCCGGTCCATGCCGCCGCCGGTCACGATTACGTGGTGATCGCGCGGCATGAGACGTTGGCGCGGCCCTTCGGCGATCTGCTGGACGATCTGGCAGCGGGGCTGAAACGCCTGGGGGTTTATCGCCCATGAGCATCTTGCCCATGAGCATCTCGTCGAAAGATATTTGGCGGCGCGGTGCCATTCTGCCGATCCGCCTTTATCAGTGGACGCTGTCGCCCATGCTGCCGCGCGGCTGCCGCTTTACGCCCAGCTGCTCGGAATATGCGGCGGATGCCGTGCTGGAACACGGTATCTGGCGCGGTGCAGCACTGGCGCTTCGCCGGCTCCTGCGCTGCCAACCATGGGGTGGACATGGCTATGATCCGGTGCCGGATTGCGGTCACCCTCACCACGTGGCGCGTTAGAACGACAGGGGACGCGCTGCGATGGAAAACAACCGGAATATGTGGCTGTTCATGGGCATCTCGGCCGGCATCATCCTGCTGTTCTGGGTGGTGTTGCCGAGGTTCTTTCCCACCTATTTCACCTCACCGGAAATGATGTCCAGCAACCCGCCGCCGGCGAGCAATGGCGGGGCGGGAACCAACGGACAGCCGGCCGCACCGGCGGTGCCCGCCGCGGTCGAATTCAAGGCACGGCCGGAAGCGCTGAGCGCCGACCCGCGCATCGTCATCAACTCTGATCGCCTGATGGGCAGCATTTCGCTGGTGGGCGGCCGCGTCGACGATCTGACCCTGGCGAATTACCGCGAGACCGTGGAGCCCAATAGCCCGCAGATCGTCCTGCTGAACCCGCCCGGCACGAAAAATGCCTATTACGCCGATTTCGGTTGGCTCGCCGACGATGGATCGAAGCTCAAACTGCCCGGCCCCGATACGCGCTGGACCGCGACCAACGAGACGCTGACGCCGGACCATCCGGTGATCCTGACCTGGGATAATGGCGAGGGGCTCACCTTCACGCGCAGCTTCCAGCTCGACCGGAACTTCATGTTCACGGTGACGGATTCGGTAAAGAACACCGGTAGCGCGTCCATTCAGATTTATCCCTACGGGCGAATCCGCCGCGTCGGCACGCCGCTCTCGACCGGCAGCCTCTATCTGCATGAAGGTCCGTTGGGCGTCTTCAATGGAACGCTGCACGACAGCGATTCCTATTCCTCGGTCAAGAAGGCGCCAGTCGATTACGCCAGCACCGGCGGGTGGCTCGGCATCACCGACAAATACTGGCTGGTGGCGCTTGCCCCCGACCAGGCGATGGCGATCAAGGCGACCTTCGAGCATCAGACGGAAAATGCCGAAGATGTCTATCTGACGAAGTTCATTTCAGCCAATGCGGTGGCGCTCGCTGCCGGCGCCAGCACCAGCGTCACGACCCATCTTTTCGCCGGTGCGAAGGAAGTGCATCTGCTGGCGGATTACCGCGACAAGCTCGGCCTGCCCTTGTTCGACCGGGCGGTGGATTTCGGGACGTATTTCTACATCCTGACCAAGCCGATGTTTTACGTGCTCGACTTCTTCTATCGAATCATCGGCAATTTCGGCCTGGCCATTCTGGCGCTGACCATCTGCGTGCGCCTGCTGCTGTTCCCGCTCGCCAACAAATCGTTCCGGGCGATGAACAAGATGAAGAAGCTGACGCCGCTGATGACGGAGCTGCGCGAGCGCTACAAGGACGACAAGCAAAAGCTGAATCAGGGGATGATGGAGCTCTATAAGCGGGAAAAGGTGAATCCCGCCGCAGGGTGCCTGCCCATCTTCGTGCAGATCCCCGTCTTCATCTGCCTCTACAAGACGCTGTTCGTTACCATCGAGATGCGCCACGCGCCGTTCTTCGGCTGGATCAAGGATCTTTCGGAACGCGATCCCACGACCTGGATCAACGGCTTCGGCCTGTTCCCCTGGCACCTGCCGCCGGAGCTGGCACATATTCCGGTGGTCGGCGGCATCCTGGCGGCGGTTACGGGCCTGGGCGTGTGGCCCATCCTGATGGGCATTACGATGTTCCTGCAGCAGAAGATGAATCCGCCGCCGCCGGATCCCATGCAGGCCAAGCTGTTCATGCTGCTGCCCATCATCTTCACCTTCACGCTCTCGCAGTTTCCGGCGGGCCTGGTGATCTACTGGTCGTGGAACAACCTTCTTTCCATCAGCCAGCAGCGGATGCTGATGTGGAGGATGAACCGCCAGCCGTGAACAAGCGTGAGGCCGCTCAGGCCATCGAGGCCGGCCGGCTGCTCTTCGCCCAAGCTTGCGATTTCGTCGCCGGCGCCACCGATGCTGCAGCATTGCCGCCGGGCCGCCTGCCCGAGGTCGCCTTCGCCGGCCGCTCCAACGTCGGCAAATCCAGCCTGATCAACGCGCTTACCGGCCGCCGCTCGCTCGCCCGGGTTTCCCATACGCCCGGGCGCACCCAGCAGGTGAATTTCTTCGATCTCGGCCAGCGGCTGATGCTGGTCGATCTGCCGGGTTACGGCTATGCCGCCGTGGGCCGTGAACGCGTTGATGCCTGGTCGGCGCTGATCCGCGCTTATCTGAAGCACCGGCCCAATCTGCGCCGCCTCTTCCTGTTGATCGATGGGCGCCATGGCCTGAAGGATAGCGACCGCGCGACCATGGACGAGCTGGACAAGGCGGCGCTTTCCTATCAGCTCGTGCTGACCAAGGCCGATCAGGTGAAGGCGGAAGACCTGGCCGCCCGTCAGGCGGAGGCCGCAGCCGAGGCCGGGCGCCATCGCGCAGCACATCCCG
>DASXQK010000397.1:0-10928 GCA_036493015.1 Dongiaceae bacterium
GCGAAAACCCGCTGGAGATCGGCCGCCTCTGGCAGAAGATGTATCGCGGTTCGCTCTATTTTGGACGGCGCGGTGCGGTCATCCATGCCATCAGCGGCGTGGAGATCGCGCTGTGGGACATCGCCGGCAAGGCGGCGGGCAAGCCCGTGCATGCGCTGCTGGGCGGCGCGCGGCGAAAATCGATCAAGGCCTATGCCAGCACCCTGATGCCGGATACGCCGGCCGAGGCCGCCCGCGTGATCGAGACGCAGCTTAAGGCCGGGTTCAAGGCGGTGAAGCTGGGCTGGGGGCCGCTGGGCCAATCGAAGGATCTGGACGTGGCGCTGGTGGCGGCGGCGCGCAAGGCGGGCGGGCCGGATTTCGACCTGATGCTGGATGTGGGCAAGGGTTGGACCTCGGTGCGCGATGGCATCGATCGCGCGCGACGCATGGAGAAGGATAACCTCTACTGGATCGAGGAGCCGTTCTGGCCGGACGATTATGGCAAATACGCTGCCCTCGCGGCAGCCGTGCCAACGCCGATTGCCGGTGGCGAGGAAGAAACGACCCTCGCCGATTTCGAGCGCCTGGCGGAAAAAGGCCATGTCGAGGTACTGCAGCCCGATGTGACCAGGGCCGGGGGCATCAGCGAGTGCCTGCGCGTGGCCGATTATGCGCGGCGCAAGGGCAAGCGCTGCGTGCTGCATGCCTGGAGCACCGGCATCATCAAGGCTGCCACCTTGCATGTGCTCGCCGCCATGGAAGAAGCCGAATACATGGAATACTGCGTGCAGACGACGGATCTGAACCAGAAGCTGGTCGCCGAAAAATTCCCGCTGAAGGACGGCCTTGTCGCCATCCCCGACAAACCGGGACTCGGCATCGAACTCGACGAGGCCGTGCTGAAGCAATATGCGGTCCAGCAATAGACGCCTCTAGAGTTTGCCGAGCATCTCCGCATAGCGCTTCGCCGCCGCCAGGCCGAATTTCGTCGCCGGCGTTGAGGGCAGGCGCGGCGATGTCTCGGTAATGCCCAGGCGGTGGGCCAACACTGGCTTGCCATAGACCAGGAACGTGTCCATCGATTCCATCAGCATGATCAGCAACGGCAGGACCTTGGCATAAAGCCGCTCCGCCTCTGCGACGTTCTTGGCCTTGCCCTTGGCCATCTGGTCGAAGGCCTGGACCAGCACGTCATAGGCCTCGCCGCCGGGGATGCAGCCGACGGCCCCGCCCCGCATGGAATCCAGCATCTCGATCCCGTCGCGGCCGTTGAAGATGTCGACCTCGCCGCGGGTTTCCTCGCGCAGACGAGCGACCGTGATCGCGGTTGCTTCCAGCTTCACGATCTTGAAGTTCGGATGATTGCGATGCAGCGTGCGGATGCCGGTATCGGACAATCCGATGCCGAGATAGTCCGGCGCATTCTGGATGGCAATCGGAATCGGGGAAGCATCCGCCACCGCGCCGAAGAAACGGATCAGCTCCGATTCCGGCACATGCTTGACTTGCGGGGGCTGCAGGATCACCCAGCCGGCGCCGGCCGCAGCGGCCGCCTTCACGAAGTCGATCTGCCCGGCAACGCTGTTCTCCGCCACCGTCACCGTCAGCGGCGCCTTGCCGTGAAGGTCCTCGGCGACCCATTCCATCAGCATGCGGCGCTCGGATGTCGAAAGCTTGTTGACCTCGGTCGCCAGGCCCAAAACGGCGACGCCATGCACCTTGTGCTTCAGCATGGCGGCGACCTGCCGGCGCGTAGATTCCCGCGCCAGATTGCCCTTCTTGTCGAACAGGGCATAGACCATGGGATAGACGCCGAAGAAGCCGGATTTGGTTTTCATGTCTGCTTGTTCTCCCGCGCATTGAAGCGCCATGCTGACTGTAACGTTAAACCCCATCGCTGGAAAGCCTCCGCGAGTATCTTGAAGACGACGATTTGCGTCATGTCGACCCGCCCTTCTGCAGCGCCACCGGATAAACGATTTCCGCCTGGCTGAAGCGGCCCTTTTCCAGGCGATGCAGAATTTCGACGCCGCCGCGCGCGCCTAGTTCATAAGCGGGCGAGCGCACCGTGGTCAGGACCGGCGAGGTATATTGCGCGAATTCAAAGGCATTGAAGCCGGTAATGACGATGTCCTTCGGCACCTTCAGCTTGCGCACGGCCATCAGTTTCATCGCCGCGATGCCCATCTGATCGTTGCCGGCGATGATCGCGTCCGGCAGGCCGTGTGCGGCTATGTCACGATTGAGCGCGGCCTGGGTATCGTCGAGCTCCGCATCGCCGCACTCAACGATACGCAACGCCGCTGAGGCGCCGCGGCTGCGCACGGCCTTGCGCACGCCCTTGACCCGCTCAGTGATCGCCGGCCATTGGACCGCGGGCACCAGCATGATCAGCTTGCGGGCACCCAGCCCCAGCACTTCGTCCGCCACCATCCGCCCGCCCTCGTCATCGGCCTGGCGGATCAGGCAGATGTCGGCATTGCGGAATGGCAGGATGTCCTGAAACACCACCAGCGGCTGGCCCAGCGCCAGCACCGCCTCGACGATGCCGCGCCGCACGGAATCGGGGCCCGACATCATGATGCAGATCGCATCGCTGCTGATGCCGCGGATAAGCGAGGAGCTGGGAAAAGCATCGGGCGCCACGCCCTGCAGCAGCAGGCCATAGCCACGCGAGTTGAGCTGGTTGCTGAGCCCCGCCACGATATGAGTGGTGAAGGGGTCGGCCAGATAATGCGGCTCCTCATCGATGATGATCATCCCGATGGAAAGCTGTCTGGCGAGGCGCAGGCTTCGCGCCATCGCATGGGGACGATAGCCGAGGCGCTTGATCTCCGTTTGGATGCGCTGGCGCGTTTCGGCACGCATGGTACCGCTGCGCTCGTTGATCAGGTTGGAGACGGTCATGGGCGAGACGCCCGCGGCGTCGGCCACGTCGCGAATCGTTGCCCGGCCCGGCTGGGCCAGTTTCTGCGCTCGCGCGTTCTTGCGTCCCTTCACGCCCGCCATGGTGCCTGGCCGCGCATTCAAGCCACCGCCGGCAGGTATGCGCTGCGGAACAGGGTCTTTCCGGCAACGGCAATCTCGACATCGCGCAAATAAGGCCTGAGCGCCGGCGGGTTGACGCTCATGCCCAGGCCCGGCGCGTCCGGCAGGCGGATCAGCCCATCCTTGTCCGGCATGATGTGATTGCTGGTGATGTCGAGGGCAAGCTGGCGCGGTGCAAAGGGAAATTCGGCGATGCGGTGCTCGGCCAAGCCGGCATAAGGCTGGAGCGAGGCCGACAGCGCCAGATGCGAAGTGAAGGTATGATTGACGAAGGTAACGCCCTTGGCGACGGCATGATCGGCCACTTCCTTCGCCGGGCCGATTCCGCCGATGCGTCCGGTATCGATCTGGATGAAGCCGACCTTGCCGAAATCGATCAGGTTGAAGGCCATGGGCGATGAATGGCAGCCCTCGCCGCCCGCCATCCTGACCTTCGCGCTGCGGCCGCCGAGATCCGCATAAGCGGCCAAGGCATCGGGCAGGAATGGCTCCTCGAGCCACAGCACAGCGGCCTTTTCCAGCGCCGGCAGGCGCTGCGCCGCGCTGGCGACGTCCTGGGCAAAGATCTGGCCGGCGTCGATCAGGACATGGGCATCCTCGCCCATGCCGGCGCGCGCGGCCTCCACATGGGCGGCATCCTTGCCAGCGCTGCCTTCGCCATAGCCGGCCCAGCCGAATTTGGTAGCGCGGAAGCCCGCCTGACGTGCCGCTTTCGCGCGTGCCTCAGTCTCCTCAGGCGTCGCGCCGAACAGCTGCGAAGCGTAGGCGAGCTTGGGTTCGCATGTCTTGTAGCCGAGCAGGCGATAGACCGGCTCCGACAGCGCCTTGCCCAGCGCATCCCACAGTGCGATCTCGATGCCCGAAAAGGTGTGCGGCGCCTGCAGCAGATCCATGCTGTTGAACTGCACGGCGGCGCGGATCCTCGCGATGTCCTTCGGATCGTTCAGCGGTTGGCCGAGCACGGATTCGCCGACCGGACGGCAGGCACCGTGGGACATCGGCGTGACATAACTGGCGATACAGGTAAGCGGCGAGGCTTCGCATTCGCCCCAGCCGGTATGCGGCCCCGCCTGGACCCGCACGAGCAGCGCATCCTGGCTGCCGTCGGCGTCGGTGGTGACCGTCGGCATCGACAGATAGAAGAAATCGACGGCATCGATCTTCATGCGCGCGACCTCTGGGAGTTGCCGCAAGGCAAGCGGCCTTGCGGACGACGACGTAAGGGTTCGGGTATTCGGCGAGAGGTACGGCCTTGTGGGCCGTACCTCCGCCGGAGACGTTACGCGGCCGGTTACTTCGCGACCGGGTAGTACCAGAGATTGCGGTCGGTCAGGCCGAACTGCGCGATGATCTTGCGCAGGGTGCCATCGCCACGAATCTCGTCGAGAGCCCGCGATACGGCGTGGTTCAGATCCACGTCGTCCTTGGACAGAGCGTAACGCGCATAGCCGTACTCTTCCGGCGCCACCTCGTATCCCGTAGCCAATTCCATGGCCGCTTCGGGATGCGCCTTCATGAACTCGCCGATCTTGATGTCGTCTTCCATGATGACATCGACACGGCCGGCGATCAGGTCGGCAAACTCCGCCTCGTTGGAGGTATAGAGCTTGAGTTCCTTCAGGTCGGTCCGCTTTTCGAGCAGGCCCTGGTTGAAGCTGCCGCGAACGGTGCCGACCGTGTGACCGGCCATATCGCCCGAGGTGTGGACGTTCTTCGGGTTGCCCTTTTGCACGGCGAGAGCCGAACCGTACCAATAGGCCGGGCTGGTGAAGGCCACGACCGCCAGGCGCTTCGGATTCTCATGCAGGTTATCGACCACTACGTCCCAGCGCTTGGCACCGATGCCGGGGATGAGAGCGTCGAACTGGACGATTTCCCATTTCACATTGGCGATGCCCAGACGCTTGCAGATCTCGGTAAAGATCTGCACGTCGATGCCGTCATACTGCTTCGTCTTTTCGTCCTGATAGGTGTAGGGCGGATCGTTGGAAATGCCGAGTGTGATGCCGTTGGCGACAACACGTTTGTAAGAGCCGTCACCGCCATTGAAGCTGACACCCGGAACGGTGGGATCGGCTGCCTGTACGGCCGCACATCCCAGTCCCAGTGCGAAGGCGAATGCCATCACGCTGATTACGCTTTTAGTGATCGATCGCATCGTTTCCTCCTGTTTGCAGTCCAGTTGCCGTTTCTGCTTCGCTAATTTAGCCGTCGGCTCGGCGCAGGAAATGAACGCCCCCCGTTACGCCGTTGGCTCCGTCTCCTCGCCCGATTCCTGCCTGCGTTGCAGCACCGAGCGGAGGAATTGAGATGTTCTGTCGTTCTTGGGTCGGGTGAAGATCTCGGCCGGCGGACCCTCCTCGACGATAAGGCCGTCGGCCATGAAAATGACGCGGTCGGCGACTTCGCGCGCGAAGCCCATCTCATGGGTCACCACGATCATGGTCATGCCGTCGGCCGCCAGCTGGCGCATGACGCGCAGCACGTCGCCGACCAGCTCGGGATCGAGGGCGGAGGTGACTTCGTCGAACAGCATGGCCTTAGGGCGCATGGCAAGCGCGCGGGCGATGGCCACACGCTGCTGCTGGCCGCCGGAAAGCTCGTGGGGATAGGCACCGACCTTGTCGGAAAGCCCGACCTTGGCCATCAGGGCAAGCGCCCGGGGCTTCAGCTCCGCCAGCGGCTCGCGCAGCACATGCAGCGGCGAGACCATGATGTTTTCCAGCGCCGTGAAATGCGGAAACAGGTTGAAGGACTGGAACACCATCCCGACCTGGGAGCGGATCTGCTCGACTCGCTTCTCCTTGTCGATGACGAGACGGCCGCCGCGCATATAGCGGTAGACCGGCTGCCCCTCGATGAAGATCGTGCCGCTGTTGATCGCTTCCAGATGATTGATGCAGCGAAGCATCGTCGATTTGCCGGCACCCGACGGGCCGATGACGCAGACGACCTCGCCCTTCTGCACCTCGAGGTCGACATCCTTCAGCACCTGCAGATGGCCGAAGGACTTGCAGACTTTTTCCAGCCGGATCATCCGCCGGCACTCTTCGCAGCGCGCCTGAGGAAGCGCGTCGGCTTGCGCCTATAGCCGACCTTCATGCGCCGTTCGAGATACTGGACGAACAGCGAAGCCGGGTAGGAGAGGCTGAGATAGATGACCCCGATGATCGTGAAGATGGTGAAATACTGGAAGTTCGTGGCGGCGATGATCTGGCCGGTGAACATCAGCTCCTTCACCGTCACAATCGATACCAGCGAGGTATCCTTGAACAGCGAAATGAAATAGTTGCCCAGCGGCGGCACCACGACGCGGATCGCCTGCGGCAGGATAATGAGGCGCATCATGAGCCGGCGCGACATGCCGAGTGCCTGCGAAGCTTCCAGCTGACCACGCGGCACCGCGATGATGCCCGCCCGATAGACTTCCGACAGATAGGCAGAATAGTTCACCGCCAGCCCGACCACGCCTGCCGGGAACGGATCGAGCCTGATGCCGAAGGCCGGCAGCACGAAGTAGATGTAGAACAGCTGCAGCAGGCAGGGCGTACCGCGGATCGCCTCGACATAGAGAGTCGAAATGACGCGGAGCGTGCGGGAATGCGAGACGCGCATCAGCGCGATGATCAGTCCGGCGACGAGGCCGATCGCCATGACGGCGAGGGTAAGCTCCACGCTTACCACGGCCGCCATCAGCAAATCGGGCAGATACTCGATCGATCCCCGAAAATCGAACAGCGAGGAGATTCTATCCAGCATTCCCCCTACTTCCGTTCCGCTATGGCGCTACGGTTCAGGCAAGCGACACCCGGCGATGAATGCGATACGCGAATGGCCGACCTCCCCAGCCGCCCTTCTGCCCATGGGTCAGGAGCGGTTCACTTTATCGTTACAGTAGGAACAGCTTACAAGCTGGTTACCGGCTGTCAATCGTGGCGATGGTGAAGAGCCGTCAGTTCACGCGGTGCTTGGCGATGAAGTCGCGATCGACGGTGACGCCGATGCCGGGCGTGTCGGGAATCGCCACCGTGCCGTCGCTGGCAAGCGCAAAGGGCGCCTGGGCAATACCGCGCGTCAGATGGCTCTGGCTGACGTTGAATTCGAGATATCGCGCCCGCGGCAATGTGGCGATGAGCTGCAGGCTGTAGCCGTTCAGCAGATGCGTCAGCCAAGAATGGGGGACCAGATCGATATCCGCCCGTTCCGCGAGCCGTGCCACCTGCCTGGCGACGGTGATCCCGCCGCAGCGCGAGAGATCCGGCTGGATCACATCGACGCAGCCCTCGCCAATGAAGCGTTCAAAATCCCAGATCGTCGCCACCTGCTCGCCCGCCGCCACCGGCACGGGGCTATGGCTACGGACATAGGCGTATTCCTTGAAGTTCTCCGGATGGATGAAATCCTCGACCCAACCGACTTTGTAGTCGGCAAGCCACTCACAGAGCTCCAGCGCCTGGCGGCGGTTGCGTGCCGGCCCCGGCTTGGTCCAGCCGGCCGGATACCAGCCTGGATCGACCAGCAGGTCGCGATCGGGACCCAGCGCCTCGCGCGCCGCGGCAACCAGCTCGCGATCACGGCCCGGATCCTGGCCAAACACCCCCCAGCCAAATTTGACCGCGCGGTAACCCTTCTCGACATAACCGCGGGAGGCTTCGGCCATGCCTTCCGGCGTTGAACGGAACAGGGTGGAGGCATAGGCCGTGACCTTGTCGCGCCGGCGCCCGCCGAGCAGGCGGGCCAGCGACATGCCAGCAGCTTCCGCACGGATCGACCACAGGCAGTTGTCGATCGCCGATATGCAATGCATGGCAATCCCGCGCCGGCCGTAATAGGCGCTGCCGACATAGAGCTTGTCCCACAGCGCCTCAACATCCAGCGGGTTCTCGCCGATCAACAATTCCGAGAGCGTCTTGAAGCCCAGAATCGCCATGCCCTGGCCGGCGATGATTGCCACGGCCGCGGGCGCCAGCGTCTCCACATCGGCCCAACCGGTCAGGCCTTCGTCGGTAGCAACCCGCACGATGAGCTGCCAATCGCCATTGTCGGTCGCCTCGTCGCCGCCGCTGGTGGCGCTATAGGCCTGGTCGCCGCGCAACAGGATCGGCTCGACCTCGGTGATCTTCATCGCGCTGTTTCCACGTTAGACCTTCAGCCCGCCGACCTTCAGGCCGCCATGCCACCAATGGTCGAACGGATCGGAGTAAAGGATCGCCTCGATGGTCTCGTTGCTGACCCGCGGCAGCGCGGTTCCTTCGACCTGGCGGTTGATATTCTTCAGCCCTTCGATCGACTCCTCCACCTTGGAGAAGGGGAAATCCGTGCCCCAGAAGATCTTGTTGCGCTCGCTGATGCGGTATTCCTGGGCCGAGATCAGCGCGTTCCAGAACTGCCAGGGCCGATAGAAGATCGCCGAGACTTCGCAATAGACGTTGTCGTTCTTGCGGGCGACAACGATGCATTCCTCGACCCAGGGATGGGCCATATGCGCCATGATCATCTTGAGCTCGGGATGGCGGCGCGCGACATCATCCACCGTCATGGGCCGGCCTAGCTCCACGGGTGCATTCTCCGCAAAGGTCGTGCCCATATGCATGGTCAGCGGAATGTTCTTCTCCACGCAGTAGCGATAGATCGGCTCCATGCGCGGATCGTTGAGCGAGACCCCGTTATAGATCGGCCCGTATTTGACGCCCTTCAGGCCGTATTCCTCGATTGCCCGGCGCAGCAGCTCCATGCAATCGGGCCGGCGCGGGTCGACAGCGGCGAAGCCGACAAATTTGTCGGGATACTTCTGCACGGCGCGATGGGTGATCTCGTCATCGCCGTCGATACCGGCGGAATCGGCATAGCGCAGGGAAAAGACAATCGCCTTGTCCACATTGGCCATGGCCGCATGCACGGTATCGGCGTCTGCCTTCGGGCTGACCGCGCCAGGCCGTGAATAGGCCGTGCCCTTGGTGAACAGCGGCCGCAGATGCTGCGGCTCCCAGAGATTCACATGGCAATCGACGATGCGCCGGGTCATGCGCTGTAGCCCGGCTCTTCCTTGTCCAGCACTCGTTTGATCGCGGTCAGGAAGGTGTTGCCGTGATTGGCGTCGTTCTGGATCGCCTCGCGCACCGGCCGCGCGAGATCATCCGAGACGATCTCCAGCGGCTGGTTGGCCTGCATGGCAAGCAGCTGCAATTTGCAGGCCTGTTCCAGATAATATAGCGAGAAGAAGGTGCGGCCGATATCGGGACCGGTGACCATCGGCCCGTGATTGCGCATGAACAGCACATCCTTGCCGCCAATGGCATTTGCCGCGCGTTCGCCTTCCGCCACATCGAGGGCGAGGCCCGAATAATCCTCGTCATAGGCGATGCGGTCATGGAACATCATGGATTCCTGCACCACCGGCTGCACGCGCCCGCCCTTCAGCAAGCAAAGCGCGGTGGCGCTCGGCATATGCGTATGGAAGCAGGCCCGCGCCGCCGGTTTGCGGCGATGGACCGGGGCGTGCAGGCTGAAGGCGGTGCGCTCCACCGTCCCCATTCCCTCCACCACCTCGCCATCCAGCGTGCAGAGCAGCAGGCTCGAAGCCGTCAGCTCGGACCAGAAATAGCCTTCCGGATTGACCAGGAACAGATCGTCACGGCCCGGGGCCATGAAGCTGAAATGATTGCAGGTTCCCGTCTGGTAGCCGAGCCGCGCCGACCAGCGCAGCACGGCGGCAAGATCGATACGCGCCTGGGTGATGTCGTTGGAGATCATCTCTGTTCTCG
Source organism: Dongiaceae bacterium (assembly GCA_036493015.1). Taxonomy (GTDB): domain Bacteria; phylum Pseudomonadota; class Alphaproteobacteria; order Dongiales; family Dongiaceae; genus DASXQK01. Next base: position 9,795 of record DASXQK010000397.1, read on the forward strand.
AAAAAATCCGGGTGAAAAACCGGCGGCATGGTGGCGGAAAGGACCGGGTGCTGCAAGACGCCAGCCGAGGCGCGCTAAAGTTCGCGCTCGCGGCGGTCTGGCCTGCGGCACGCAGCCGGACTAGTCTCTGCCGCTGCAGAAATCGATAGGCGCGAAGGGGCGGTCATGGCCGAGACAAAAAAATCGCTGATCTGGACCGAGATCGACTACGAGAAGAACGGCAAGCAGGTTGGCGTGCTGCACCTGCCCTATTCCGTCACCCGCTCCGGCTACGGCATGATCGATATCCCGCTGGCGGTCATCAAGAATGGCCGCGGCCCCTCCATCCTGCTGATGGCCGGCAACCACGGCGACGAGTATGAAGGCCAGGTTACCCTCTCGCGCCTGATCCACGATCTGAAGCCAGCCGACATCAGCGGCCGCGTCATCGTCATGCCGGCGGCGAATTTGCCGGCGGCCATGGCCGGCGCGCGCATCTCACCGCTGGACGACGGCAATCTCAACCGCGCCTTTCCCGGCGAGCCCACCGGCACGCCGACCTGGCAGATTGCCCATTACGTCGACAGCGTGCTGGTGCCGATCTGCGATGCCTGGGCCGATCTTCATTCCGGCGGCAGCTCCATGGATTACCTGCCCTTCGCCGCCTTCTATGAGAGCGGCGATGCGGCGCTCGATGCCAAGGGCGAAGCCATCATGCGGGCCTTCGGCGCGCCGCGCAGCGTGCGGGTGTCGGCGCGGCCCGACCCGCGCCTGGCCGCCGCCACCGCACATCGGCGCAGAATCGCCTATCTCGGCGGCGAGTGGGGCGGCGGGGGTTGCGTCAATCCCGACGGAGTGGAGCTCACCCGCAACGGCGTGCTGCGGATCCTGGCCCATCTCGGCATCCTGCGCGACATCAAACGCTTCAACGTACCGAAGCCGCCGAAAACCCAGTCGCTGGAATGGGGCGGGTACGAGTATTACGCCTTCGCGCCGGAAGCAGGCTTGTTCGAACCGGTCGTGCGTCTGGGCGACCGGGTCAAGGATGGCCAGCTTTGCGGGCATGTGCATTTTATCGAAAGCCCCTGGCGCAGCAGCGTGCCGGTGCATTTCAAAAAAGGCGGCTCGCTGATCTGCCAGCGCCATTTCGGCCGG
>DASXQK010000398.1:0-8000 GCA_036493015.1 Dongiaceae bacterium
CAATCGCTTCGAGGTGCTGGAATGCCGGGCCGCACTGGAGGCTGTGCGCGAGAACACGCTGGATGGCGAGCCGCCCAAGCCCGGTGGCCTCGACGTGCTGGCCCAGCATCTGCTGGGAATGGCCTGTTCGGCTCCCTTCCATGCCGATGCCTTGTTCGCCGAGGTGACCCAGGCAGCACCCTATCGCGAACTCTCCCGCGCCGATTTCGATGCTGTGCTGGAGTTTGTTGCGACCGGCGGCTATGCGCTTGCCGCCTATGAGCGCTGGCATCGCCTGACCCGCGACGAACAGGGTCGCTACAAGCCAGCCGACGCCACCGTTGCGCGGCGCTATCGCATGAATGTCGGCGTCATCGTCCAGCAGCCGATGATCAAGGTTCGCTTTCGCCGCGGCCGGGTGCTGGGCGAGATCGAGGAGAATTTCATCCAGGGGCTGGAGATCGGCGACACCTTCATGTTCGCCGGCGAGATGCTGCGCTTCGAGGGGCTGCGCGAAATGGCGGCGGAGGTCAGCCGCGGCAGCGGCGATGCCCCCAAAGTACCGGCCTATATGGGCGGGCGGCTGCCGCTGACCACCCATCTTGCCGACCGGGTGCGCGCCTTGCTGGCCGAGCCGGGCCGCTGGTCGATCCTGCCGCCCGCGGTGATGGAGTGGCTGCAGATCCAGCGGCGGCGTTCACTGCTGCCCAGCCGCGACGGGCTGCTGGTGGAAAGCTTCCCCCGCGGCAGCAAGCAGTTCCTCGTTGCCTATTGCTTCGAGGGCCGCAACGCCCATCAGACGCTGGGCATGCTGCTGACCCGGCGCATGGAGCGTGCAGGCTTAAGGCCACTCGGCTTCGTTGCCACCGACTATGTGCTGGCGGTCTGGAGTCTCCGCCCGGTGCGCGATGTCGATGCCCTGCTCGACCGCGATCTGCTGGGCGACGATCTGGAAGCCTGGATGGATGAATCCAGCATGTTGAAGCGCAGCTTCCGCAATGTCGCGGTTATCGCTGGCTTGATCGAACGGCGCCATCCGGGCCAGGAGAAGACCGGCCGCCAAGTGACCTTCAATTCCGACCTCATCTATGACGTGCTGCGCCGGCACGACCCGCAGCACATCCTGTTGCGCGCCACGCGGGCGGATGCGGCCGGCGGGCTTACCGATGTGCGCAGGCTTGCCGACATGCTGACGCGGGTAGCGGGCAAGATCACCCATAAGCGCCTGGCCAAAGTCTCGCCGCTCGCCGTGCCGGTGCTGCTGGAGGTAGGCAAGGAATCAGTTTATGACGGCTTGGCGATCGACGAGCTGCTGGACGAGGCTGCCCAGGAGCTGATCGAGGAAGCGACCGCCGAAGAACCTGCTCCGCAACTGCCGCTATGATATTTTGGCAATGATGCTCGACGTTCATTTAAACGGCGCCGATCTGCTGGCCGATCTCTCCGGGGCGCTTGCCTGGCCGGCGCGCCGCCTTTTGGCGGTGGCCGATCTGCATCTCGAGAAAGGCTCGGCCTTCGCGAGCCGCGGCCGGCTGCTGCCGCCCTATGACACGGCGGCGACCCTCGCCCGGCTGGAAGCGGCGATCGAGGCGCACCAGCCGGAGGTGATCATCTGCCTGGGCGACAGCTTTCATGATGTCAGGGGAACCGGACGCCTTGGTCGCGCCGATGCCGCGCGCCTGAAGCGCCTGACCGGCGCCCTCGACTGGATCTGGATCGCCGGCAATCACGATCCCGCCCCGCCCGCCTCGCTGGGCGGACGCGCCATGGCCGAATTCTGCCTGGGACCTCTCGTCTTTCGACATATTGCCGAAAAGGGTCACGTGGCCGGCGAGGTATCGGGCCATTTCCACCCCAAGGCCGGCTTCAGCTGGCGCGGGCGGCATGTGGGCGGACGCTGCTTCATCGGCGATGGGCGGCGGCTGATTCTGCCTGCTTTCGGCGCCTATGCCGGCGGGCTCGATGTGCGCGATCCGGCCATCGCAGGGCTATTCAGCCGCACCGCACGCATCCATATCCTTGGCAGGATGAAACTACACAGCTTCGCCGCCGGACAGATCGCCGCCGCCTGATGAAGGGCCCGGCCATCGTCTGGTTCCGGCGCGCGAAGCGGCGCTGGCCGCCTACAAGCCGATCAAGAACGCCGGATAAATCTTTCGCTACCGCGCGATGATCTTCCAGTTCTTGTAGAAGACGCGATTAAAGCGGTGCGCCACAACGCGCACCAGGGCGATCAGCGGTTTCTGCACTCGCGGCCAAGGCGTTGGCCGGGCGATATCGACGAACAGGCAATAGCGGACCTCGTCGCTCTCGTTGAACGACTGATGCATCAGCGTGTCGTCGAAGATGAATAGCTTGTTCTCTTTCCACACATTCGTGCGCCGGCCGACGGTGATCCGCGCCGAAGGATCGCTAACATCGTTCAGGTTGTAGAGCATCCTGAGCGTCGCACGGATGTAGCCGAAATGCCTGGAGGTCGAATTCTTCCGGTTGAACACCGAAACGCCGATCGTCTGGATGTATTTCCACGGGGCATGGAAGGTGGGCACGTCCAGGAAGGTATCGACATTCACGCCGTACCATTTGAAGAAGATCATCGTGCGGGGAAAACTCTCCGACCGGCTCTGCATGCGCTCGACGATCTTTTCCTCGCGGGCAAGATCGATCAGGCGGCGCACCTCCTGCTGGTGGCTTTCCGGCAGACCCTCCAGGCGATAGACGCCCTTGTTGATGTAGGGCAGCGAGAGGATGTCGATCAAAATGTTGAAAGGCGATAGCAGCCAGGTCAACACCCCGTTGCCGAGGAAATAGCGCCGCAGCAGGTCGCCAGTAAGTCCGCTGTTGCGACTTACATCGTAGATGCCGCAAAGCAGATAGAAGATCGTCAATTTCGGCAGGAAATAAGCGAGCGGCAGCAGGATGGCCGCCGGCAACAGCAGCCGCTTGAACACCGCCTTCGGCGTCGGCAGGTATTCATGCACGGAGACGGCAACCGCCCTCCACCAGACTCGCTCGGCCTGCGAACTCATAAGACTCCCTGAAAAGCGCGACTACCGCCGGACCTTAGGTGCCGGCCCAAAGCCATGTCAATCGAATGGCATGCGGCACCTGGGCGCGTCACTGCGCCAAGCATTCGGCGAAGCCGGCGGCGATCTCCTTCATCGTGTTGAAATAAAGATCGGGCCCTTCCTTCTGGTCGCCGCCATAAATATCGATGCGCACCGTCTTGACCTGGGCCGCATCGGCAATGGCGCGCAGCTCGTCGCTGTCGCTTGAGGCATCGCCAATGACGCAACTGGCATGCAGGCGGTTGATCTTGTCCACCGCCACCTTGATGCTGTCCGGGGTCATTGCCTTGGCATCGAACTCGATCGAGCCCACGCCCTGCAGCCCATAGCGGGCCTCGAAATACTGGAAATCGTCATGCAGCAGCAGGAAGGGCCGGTCGCGAAGCGGCGCCAGGGTCTGGGTCAGCTCGCGATCCATCGTGTCGATCTTCTTGCGCAGCTCGGCCGCGTTCGTGCGATAGGCCTCGGCATTGGTGAAGTCGACATCCGCCAGTGCGCTCGCGATGCGCCCCACCATCAGCTTCGCATTGTCGGCATCGAGCCAGAGATGACCGTCGGCGCCGGCAGGGCCGCCACCTTCGCCCGGCGGGCGGCGATTGGCCGGTGGCTGATCCCACTCGCCGCCATGGCGCGGCGGAAAGGTAAGCAATCCGGAAGTATCGGAAAGCTCGACGATACGCGCGCCCACTTCCGGATCGGCGAAACTGCGGGCCAGCGCGGTCTCGAGAGAGGGGCCGACCCAGACAATCAAATCGACCTGGCGCAGTGCCTTTTCGTCCTGTTCATGCAGCAGGAAGAGGGCCGGCGCTTCATCGGACGGGATCAATGTGGAGGGTTGTCCCACGCCCTGCATGACGGCGGCAACCAGCGAATTGACCGGCCGGATGGAGGAAACGACGATGGCCGATTTGGCGCTGGCGGGTGCGGCCGCGATCGCGCCGGCAGCAATGAAGAAAATCAGGGCAAATACGCGCCCCGCGTTGCGTTCACTCATCAAGAGACGGGTATCCATGATTTGAAACGGGCGGCCATTATCGCTTTGCTTTGCCTCCCAGCGCGAGAGGAAATCGGGCCCTGTTGTGCTAGCGTCCATTCTGCGGGAGAAAAGCAGTGATCCTCGTCACAGGCGCAAACGGCACTACGGGAAGCGAAATCACCCGCCAACTGGTTGCGGCGGGCCAGCCGGTACGCGTCCTCCTGCGCGACCCGGCGAAGGCTGCAGGCCTCCCAAAATCAGGGTTCGATATCGCGCTCGGGAATTTCGAAGACATTCCATCTCTGAATAATGCCATGAAGGGGGTCGAGGCCGTTTTCCTTGCCTCGTTCGAGCATCCCGACCAGCTCGCTCTCCAGGCCAATGTTATCGAGGCGGCCCGGCGTGCTCGCGTGCGCATGATCGCGCGGCTTTCGGCATCGTCGGCCGATCCTCAATCGCCCGATCCCCTGGTGGCCAATCACGGCAAGGGCGACCGGCAACTTTCCCAATCGGGGCTGGGGCATGTGTTGATCAGGCCGCAATGGTTCAACCAGAACTTCCTCACCTATTGCCCCGGTGGGCTGATCCGTTTGCCGGCCGGTCAGGCGAGGCTGCCCTTCGTCGATGTACGCGATATCGCGGCGGTCACCATCAAGGCGCTGAGCGAGCCGGGCCATGACCGGCAGGCCTATGTGCTGACGGGGGCCGAAGCGCTGAATCATGGCGAGGTCGCGGCGATCCTGAGTGAGGCAACGGGCAAACGCTTTGTCTATGAGGATATGGACCCCGAAGCCTACCGGCGCCAGCTGATCGACAGTGGCGCCTCGGCGTTCTATGCCGACCTGATCATCAACCTGTATGCGCTCATGCGTCGGCGCGGCACTGCGCCGATCCACGATGACATTCGCATGGTTCTGGGCCGGGGCGCGATCGCCTTTCGCCAGTTTGCAAAAGACTTCGCCGGCGATATCGCCAGGCAGGTCGCCTAGCGCAAAGTCGCCGCGATCGCCGGCCGGTAATGCAGGAAACCCGGCGTTTGCAGGCCGCGGACCTTGGCGAGATCGTCCCAGCGGCGCAGCCGCAGTGCGGCACCCATGAAGGGTTCGGTACGGAAGGCTTCCGATTCCGCCGCCGACATCTGGCCGCCCTGCAGTTGAAGACTCTGTACCGAAGCGGGCGAGAGATCGGCAAAATATCCCGGAACATTGGCGCAGAGGAAACGCTTGGCCGCCACATGCAGGCGGATCGGCTCGCTGATCTCCTTCGGGAAATATTGCGAGAGCCAGGCCGAGGCTATCGCTTCATGCTGGCTGTCGACCCCCTGGTCGGCAACGTCTTCGGGCAGGTCGTGCAGCAGATGTCCGATATCGTGCAAGAGCGCCGCGACGACCATCGCCGACGCCTGCCCTTCCTGCTCGGCCAGCATCGCTGCCTGCAGGCCGTGCTCGTTCATGCTGACGCCCTCGCCATAGCTGGCATTGCCGCGGCGGGCATAGAGATCGACGATCTCGTCGACGATCTGCTGCTTCGGCTCGCTCATGCGGCACCGCGTTCCAGTACACGCCGCCGGCTTTCGACGCCGTCCTTGTCGACATAACAGCCCTGGAGGTGGCGCCGGCCAAGATTGGGGTCGAAGGCCGTGCGGCCATGGAGCGCGCGGTTGTTTTCCATGATGACCAGATCGCCGGGGGACAAGCGGATGCGAAGCTCCCCTTCCGGCTCGCGCATGATCGCGGCAAAACGCCGATAGGCCCGGTACCACGGCACGACCTCATCCTCCGGCAGATCGAGGGCGGTCATGGACCGGTTGTTGAAATGCACCGCCGTGACATTGCCTTCGTAATCCGTCGAGATCATCGGTGTGGCGGCCCGCAGATCCGCCTTGGCATCGGCAAAATGGAATGGCAGCGGCAGCCGGGCCAGGATCTCGGAGTCGTTCGGATGACGCCGGCGCAATTCGGCCGCGGCACGGAAACCATCGACCAGCAGCGTATCGCCGCCCGGCGCACCCGCCTCCAGGCAATGCAGCAGCTGCAGGCCCGGCGTGGGGTCGCGATAGGGATTGTCGGTATGGACGCTGAGGCCCACGGACGTAAAAGCGAGATTGTTGGGATTGGGCATCGAGACCACGTCGAAGAGCTGGCCATAATTGGTCACCCGCACATGGCCGAGGCGATCGCCCACCGCCGCCACCTGCCCCGGCTCGACCGGCACCTTGTGCAGCAGGGCAAAGCCGTAATCGGCAAGGCCGGTCAACAGGCGCAATTCTTCAGCCGGATTGGCCAGCACCGCGGGCCAGTCGGCCTGGGGCAGATCATTGGCGATCGCCGCACCCCAGAGCCGATGCTTGGTTCGCCGCTTCGCACGCGCTTCCGGTGCCAGGTCATGGGCCGCGAGCCAGGCCTGGGCGTAGCGGCTTTCGTGATCCTCGCTTGCCCAGCGGATCGACAGATTTTCGCCATCGAGCTTCGCTTCCGCCGGTTTCGGCTCCGCGGGCAGGTCGAGCGCGTCGAACAGCCGCTGGCCGTTGCGCGGATCGCGGCATTTGGCGCAGCGGCAATTGTCGCGCAGCCAGATGAAGGGGAAATGGCTGGTCGAGCCTTTTTGCCAAGCGACGGCAAGCGTGTCTTGGCCCGGTTCGATGCTGCGGATCATGGTCAGGCTTTCATCCTTGCGCTGGTCGGATCGTAAAAGGGTTTCAGGCTGGCGCGGGCGGCGAAGCGCTTCAAGCCGATTTCAATTTCCCATTTGCCGCCGGAAACATAACCGGCATCCACGCCATCCTGGTTGCGCACATAACCCATGGCAATGGCGCGGCCAAGATGATGGCCGTAATTGGCCGAGCTGGTGGTGCCGACGAGCTTGCCGTCGCGATAGATCGGCTCGTTGTGATAGAGCAGCGGCTCCGGGTCCTCGAGGGCGAACTGCACCATGCGTTTGGGGAGCGCCTTCGTGCCCCGCTGGCGCAGCAGCGCATCGCGGCCGATGAAGGGCAGGTTCTTGTCGAAGGCGACGGCAAAGCCGAGTCCGGCCTCCAGCGGCGTATCCTCATCGGTAATGTCATGACCCCAATGGCGATAGGCCTTTTCGATGCGAAGGCTGTCCATGGCATGCATGCCGCAGAGCTTCAGTCCGTGGGCGGCGCCGTTTTCCACCAGCAGATCGAACACGCCGATGGCGAACTCGCTGGGCATATAGAGCTCCCAGCCCAACTCGCCCATATAGCTGATGCGCGTGGCGCGCGCCGGTGCCGCGCCAATCGTGATCTCGCGCGACTGCGCGAAGGCAAAGGCCTCGTTGGCGAGATCGTTCTCGCAAAGCGGCTGCAGGAGAGCGCGGCTGTTCGGACCCATCACCCCCAGCACCGCATAGGCGTTGGTGATGTCATCGATCGTGACCCGCGCATCGGCGGCGATGTTGCGCGTCAGCCAGTTGAGATCGCGCACGGCCGTGGCGGCGGCCGTCACCACCCAATAGCTCTCCTCTGAAATACGCGTGACGGTGAGATCGGCCTCGATCCCGCCCCGCTCGTTCAGCCATTGGGTATAGACGGCCCTGCCCGGCTCGACCGCGACATCGGCCGCGCAGATGCGCTGCAATTCGCGCTCGGCATCGGGGCCGCTCACCAGAAACTTGGCGAAGGTGGATTGGTCGAACAACCCGACCTTCTCGCGCACCGCTTTTACCTCGGCACCGGCATGGCCGAACCAGTTCTGCCGGCCGAAGCTGTATTCGTATTTTGGCTCGACGCCCTCTGGCGCGAACCAGTTGGCCCGTTCCCAGCCCGCGACTTCGCCAAAACAGGCCCCGTGCTCCTTAAGTCGCGAATAGAGCGGCGTCAGGCGGATTCCGCGCGCCGTCTCGAACTGGCGATAAGGCCAATGCATGGCATAGAGCAGGCCAAGCGCTTCCGAAACACGCCCCCGTAAATAGGTCTTGCGGTTCTGGTGCGGCATCATGCGGCGGATATCGACATC
>DASXQK010000399.1:0-6199 GCA_036493015.1 Dongiaceae bacterium
CGGCCGCGGCGACCACCGGCGTTCCCAAGGCCGCCTCGTAATCCACGCCCTTGTGGAAGAGCTTGGTATGCAGCACGGGATGGACGCGCCAGCCGAAGGGCGAACTGATACGCGCACCCGGCAGCGGCTGCCACAGCGCCACCATGGTAGCGGGCGTCAGATCGACATGTTGCAGGGGGGCGGGCGTGGCAAGGGCGGTATAGCGCAGCACATGCTGCTTGCCGTCGCGCCCGGTATAGGCGGCATAGCGCAGCTGGGCCGCAGCACCACTCGCCGTATCGGCCGGCACCAGATAAACGATTTTCACTGCTTCGCCATGCACGGGCGGGTGCCGCAATTGCGAGAGCGCCATGGTGACCTGTTCGCAAACGGCGGGCGGCAGGCCCGATTCCGTCAGCGTGCGCGGCAAGCCGGCGCTGCCATGCACCAGCATCGTCTTGGTGATCATGGCCGACGTGCTCGCCATCGCGGTATTGCCTGGCTGGTCGCTGGCCGCGCCCGCGACGGCTGTGCCGCTCGCAGCACCGCCGGGCAGCAAGGCTACCGTTACCGCCGCCCCGCGGCGGGGCATCCAGGTGATCGAGGCGAGATGGCGATGGGCCGTATCGCCGATGAAAATAAGCGCGAGCTTGTCGCCTGCGTGCAGGCGTCGCGCATCGATCGCCTTCAGCTTGCCGAGATTGGCATAGGCCTGAGTCTTGGGAACGCCGCCGCGGATCAGCGCGCTCGCCAAAGAATCGCCTGCTTTGACGGTCACGCTCGCATGAGCGCTGGCGGCGACGTTGCCGGCCGCATCGCCTTGCGTCCCAGGCTGAGTTGTTCCCTGACCTGCCGTTTCGTGCCCCGTTGTTCCCAAACTGGCGGCCTGTGCGGCTGCGCCACCGACCGGCTTCAGCCTCGGCATGAAGGCGGACGAGCCGTTCGCCGCCAGCGCCGCGCCGCTCGTCAGGAACAGCGAGGCTGTGATTGAGGCAAAAAATATGAGACGAGTCCTCGGCCCCCCTGGCCGGTCCTCTCGGCTGCTCAGATGCAATGGTCGATTCCCCTGAAACGAGTTGACTTAAACGAGTTGACGAGAGGCTTGCTTGAATTCCCCGAAAGCCGTCTCACCAATAGGCACGTCAGTTTAAGTAAGCCGTCATCACGTCACGCCGGGCCGGTATCCCCCTCACCGTCCCGCGCCCTCGTCGTCCGGTTGGCACCCTTAAGCGCCAAACGCATACTTCCTATAGCCGCTCGTTTTCGCTCCGTCACCGGGTTTTTTCCCGCGGCACAATTTTGTTTCAAAATTATTTCGGCCCGCCGATCGAACGGCAAAGGCCAATGGCAGGATTAAAGCTGAACCGCGGCGCTCAGGTGGTGGCCGCTACGACGTCGTGGGGGGCGAGATCGTCATGCTGCTGGTGATGTCGCCCTTGGGCCGCGCCGCATCGAGCGGTTCGCCCACCACCATGTAATAGATGATTTCGGCGATATTCGTGGCATGGTCGCCGATGCGCTCGATATTCTTGGCGATGAACAGCATGTGGGTGCAGGCGCCGATATTGCGCGGATCTTCCATCATATGAGTCAGCAGCTCGCGGAAGAGTCCGCTATAGGTTTCGTCCACCTCCTCATCGCTGTGCCACGCAGCAAGAGCCTTCTGTGAATCGTGATTGTCGTAGGCGCTCAGCACATCCTTGATGATCTTCTGCGCCAGCCAGCCCATGCGCGGCAGGCCCGCCGGCAGTTTGAAGGGCGTGGTCTGGGAAAGCGCTATGACCCGCTTGCCAATATTGGCGGCGTAGTCGCCGATCCGCTCGAGGTCGCTTGAAATCTTGAGCGCGGCGACGATCTCGCGCAGATCCTGGGCAACCGGCTGGCGCAGCGCAAGCAGACGCACGGCCTGGGTGCTGACCTGATGCTCGAGATCGTCGATGCGCATATCCGCCTCGACAACCTGGCGGGCGATCTCGCCGTCGCGGCGAACCAGCGCCTGGATCGCGCTCTGCAGCTGGACCTCGGCCATATCGCCCATGCGATCGATCGTCTCGTCGAGCTTCTTCAGCTCCTCGTCATAGGAATGGACGGTGTGCTGGACCGTGTTTTCCTGGGCCATGGGCTTGCCGCCTTGTGGTTGGGTCGCAGAAGTGGCGTCGATTGCGTTGCGTTTGGTATTGCTCTGCCGCCGGCGATCAGCCGAAGCGGCCGGTGATGTATTGTTGGGTTTTCTCGTTTGCCGGATTGGTGAATATCTGTTCCGTCACGCCGTACTCCACCAGCTCGCCCAGATACATGAAGGCGGTGAAATCGGCAGCACGGGCGGCCTGCTGCATGTTGTGGGTGACGATGACGATGCAGTAATCGCTCTTCAGCTCGTCGATCAGTTCTTCCACCTTGGATGTCGAAATCGGATCCAGGGCCGAGCAGGGCTCATCCAGCAACAGGACCGAAGGCTTCACCGCAACGCCGCGGGCGATACACAGGCGCTGCTGCTGGCCACCGGAAAGGCTGAGGCCGCTGTTCTTCAGCTTGTCCTTGACCTCGCCCCATAGTGCGGCGCGGCGCAAAGCCGCCTCGACGCGGGCATCCATTTCCGAGGACGAAAGGTTTTCATAGAGGCGCACGCCGAAGGCGACGTTGTCATAAATCGACATGGGAAATGGCGTCGGCTTCTGGAACACCATCCCGATCTTGGCGCGCAGCAGATTCAGATCCTGCTTGGACGAAAGGATGTTATGGCCGTCCAGCAGTACCTCACCCGTGGCGCGTTGCTTGGGATAGAGGTCATAGATGCGGTTCAGCACGCGCAGCAATGTTGATTTGCCGCAGCCCGAGGGGCCGATGAAGGCGGTGACCTGTTTGTCGTAGAGGGGCAGGCTGATGTTCTTCAGCGCCTTGCTCTGGTCATAGAAGAAGGAAAGGTCGCGGATCGAAACCTTCTCCGCCAGGACGCCCTGCGCCTGTGCAGACGGCATGGCCTGGGCCGGCATTTCGAAGGGCGCACGCTGGGTCTTTTCGGTGGCGGCTGTGGTCATGGTCAACCTTTCGATGAACCAAGCGAGGCAAGGGTGCGGGCAACGATATTCAGGATCAGGATCGTGATGGTGATAATCAGCGCACCACCCCAGGCGAGTTGTTGCCAATCGTCATAGGGGCTGAGGGCGAACTGGAAGATGGTAACCGGCAGGCTCGCCATTGGCGCGTTCAGGTTCGTGCTCCAGAACTGATTGTTCAGGACGGTGAACAGCAGCGGCGCGGTTTCGCCGCTGACCCGCGCAATAGCCAGCAGCACACCGGTGATTATGCCGTTGCGGGCCGCGCGATAGGCGATCATGGTGACCACCTTCCACATCGGCGTGCCGAGCGCGGACGCTGCCTCGCGCAGGCCGTTGGGCACCAGGTTCAGCATGTCTTCCGTGGTGCGCACGATCACCGGGATGCCGATAACCGCCAGCACGATGACGCCGGCCCAGGCGGAAAAATGCCCCATGGGCACGACCACGATCTCGTAGATGAACAGGCCGACGACGATGGAGGGCGCGCTCAGCAGGATGTCGTTGATGAAGCGCACGATCTGGGCGAAGGCATTCTTCTTGCCGTATTCAGCGAGGTATGTGCCGGCCAGCATGCCGATAGGCGTGCTGATGACGGTAGCGAAGATGGTGAGCACAACGCTGCCGAAGATGGCGTTCAGCAGGCCGCCGGCACTGCCTGGCGGCGGCGTCATCTGGGTGAAGATGGCGAGGTTGATGGCGCTGAAGCCGTTATAGAACAGCGTCCACAGGATCGCGACCAGCCAGAACAGGCCGAAGACCGCGGCCAGCATGCAGATGGTCAACGCGATGGTGTTGGTAAGGCGCCGGCGGGCGTAGAGATCCATCGGCCGCCTCCTACTTCTTCACCTGGCGCTCGAGCCGCATCAGCAGGATCTTGGCGGCGGCCAGCACGATGAAGGTGATGACGAACAGGATCAAGCCCAGCGCGATCAGCGAGGAGGTATAGAGATCGCCGACGGCTTCGGTGAATTCATTGGCGATGGTGGCCGAGATCGTCGTGCCGGGCGCCAGGATCGAGGCTGCGATCTTGTGCGCGTTGCCGATCACGAAGGTCACCGCCATGGTCTCGCCCAGCGCACGGCCGAGGCCCAGCATCACGGCGCCGATGACACCGACGCGGGTATAGGGCAGCACCACCTTCCATACCACCTCGGTCGTCGTCGCCCCCAGCCCATAGGCCGATTCCTTCAGCATCGGCGGCACGGTTTCGAACACGTCGCGGGTGATGGAGGTGATAAAGGGCAACACCATGACCGCCAGGATGACCGCCGCGGTCAGGATGCCGATGCCATAGGGCGGGCCTGCGAACAGCCTGCCGATCACGGGCGCATGGCCCAGCGTGTTGATCAGGAAGGGCTGGATGGTTTGCTGCAGGAACGGCGCCAGCACGAACAGGCCCCAGATTCCATAGATGATGCTGGGGATGCCGGCGAGAAGCTCGATGGCGATGCCGAGCGGGCGCTTCAGCAGCGGCGGGCAAAGCTCGGTGATAAAGACCGCAATGCCGAAGCTGACGGGAACGCCGATCAGCATGGCGATCAGCGAGGTGACGATGGTGCCGTAAATCGGCGCCAGCGCGCCGAACTTGTCGGTCACCGGATTCCACGCCTGGGTAACCAGGAAGCCGAAACCAAAACTGCTGAGCGCGGGCCACGCCCCGATGGCGAGCGAGATGATGACGCCGCCCAGCAGCGCCAGCACCATGATGGCGAAGAACATGGTGGCGCCGCGGAAGATGCTGTCCTGCAGGCGCTGGCGCCGGCCGCTGTCTGTCCCGGGCGTTGCGAGCGGATCGGTGAGCGTGATGTTGGCCATGCTCGTCGTCAAATTGCCTTCGATAAATCGCCGGGCGGCGAATCGCCACGGCGAGAACGGGTAATGAGCGAAGTAGCAGCGAGCGGAAATTTAGCGGGGATGAACTGCGTTTGGCAGCCCATCCCCGCAAAGGTTACAACGAGGCCTGTCTTCAGGACCTATTGAGCAGCGGACCAGACAGCCTTGCCGCTTGAATCCTTGATCGAGCTGGCCCAGGTCTGGCGCACCTGATCGACGACATTGGCCGGCATCGGCACATAAGCGAGCGTGGTCGCCATGTCGCCGCCGCTCTTATAGGCCCAGTCGAAGAACTTGAGGGCCGTCAGGGAAGCGTCAGCGTCAGCCGGCTGCTTGTACATCAGGATGAAGCTGGCGCCGGTGATCGGCCAGCTGGACTCGCCCGCCTGGTTGGTCAGGATCAGATAGTAGTCCTTGGCATTGGCCCAGTCCGCCTTGGCAGCGGCGGCCTGGAAGGCCTCGATGCTCGGGGTCACGACCTTGCCATCCTTGTTGACCATCTTGGTGAAGGTCAGGTTGTTCTGCTTGGCATAGGCGAACTCGACATAGCCGATGGCGCCATCGGTCTGCTTGGCCATGTTGGCGACACCTTCATTGCCCTTGGCGCCGATGCCCACCGGCCATTCGACGGCGCTGTTGGCACCGATCTTGCCGGCCCAGTCCTGGCTCGACTGCGAGAGATAGTTGGTGAACAGGAAGGTGGTGCCCGATCCGTCGGAGCGATGGACCACGGCAATCGCCTTGTCCGGCAGGCTGATGCCGGAATTGAGCGCGGCGATCTTCGGGTCGTTCCAGTTGGTGATGTTGCCCTGGAAGATGTCGGCCAATACCGGACCGCTAAGGGTCAGCTGCCCCGGCTGGATGCCCGAGAGGTTCACGACCGGCACGCTGCCGCCCATGATCATCGGGAACTGGATGAGGCCCGAGGCTTCCAGATCGTCCGGCTTCAGCGGCATGTCGGAGGCGCCGAACGTAACGGTCTTGGCCTTGATCTGCTTGATGCCGCCACCGGAGCCGATCGACTGATAGTTCAGCCCGACACCCGTCTGCGTCTTGTAGGCATCGGCCCATTTGGAATAGATCGGATAGGGGAACGTCGCGCCAGCACCCGAAATATCGGCCGCCTGCGCGCTGGTCCATGCGAGCGCTGCGAACAGCGCCAATGCCAGAATGCATTTCATGTCTGAGATCCCTCTTTTGCGACGTGCAGTCCTCGCGCGAAGCGGACCGAATTCGACTTGGCCACCTCGGCCGCTTCTGGCGCTGAGGGGAGACTAGGGTTGCGAAGGGACACACATGTTTCAGATATATGAAATAAATATGACGGA
>DASXQK010000400.1:0-7471 GCA_036493015.1 Dongiaceae bacterium
AATACGAGCCGCCGGTGATCGATCCCGGTGTCGATGAGTCTCTCAAGGAGTTCATCGCCAAGCGCAAGGCGGCGGCACCGGATTCGAACGTCTAGCTTTACGCCGCCAGCATCAGCCTGAGATTCCACAACAGCCGCAGGCCGAACAGCGCCAGGAACGTGCCGAAGGCGCGGTCGATCCAGCGCTTGGCGCGGCCATAGGCGGCCTGGGCCGGGCGGCTGGAGAAGGCGAGCGCCACGATCGTGTACCAGACCATCTCATCCACCGCGATGACGGCTAGCACCACCAAATTGACCCATTCCGGCATGCCCGTGCCGTAGACCGATGCGAACACGCTGGCAAAGAACACGGCAACCTTGGGATTGGTCATGTTGACCAGGAACCCGCGGCGGAACGCAGCGCCGAGCCCGGCCGGTGCATTCTCCGGCAGCGGCGGCGGCAATGGCTCGGCTGCATGGCGAATGGCCTTCCAGCCGATATAGATCAGGAAGGCCGCACCCGCCGCCTGCATGATGTGAAACAGGAAGGCCGCCTTGGCGATCAACAAGGCAAGGCCGTGGATCGCCCCGAACGCCCAGATGACCGTGGCGATCGATACACCCGCGGCGGTGGCGAGCCCCGCCTTGCGGCTCTGTCCCACCGCAGTTCGCGAGACGACAAAGAAGGCCGGCCCCGGGCTTGCCGCACCCAGCAGGTTTACGGCGGCAACACTGAGGAGCAACAACAGAAGCGATGATGTGGTCATGACATTGATCCCGGCGCTGTCTGCCTGAGATTATGGGGCGGCTTGGCGCCGCCGCGCAATATCCAGCGTCTGATCGCCTCAAGTTGAATCAACTTGAGGCGTGAATCAGCCGCTACTTAAATAATTGGAGCAAGATTCACGCATCAGGTTGCTTCAACCCGATGCGATCTTGCTCTAGGCGCCCGCTTTCGCCTGGTCGAACACGGCCGAGATCAGATTCTGGGCCTCTTGCTGAATCTGATGCAGGTGTTTCTCGCTGCGGAAACTCTCGGCGTAGATCTTGTAGATCTCTTCCGTGCCCGAGGGCCGCGCGGCAAACCAGCCGTTATCCGTCGAAACCTTGATGCCGCCGATGGCGGCCTTGTTTCCGGGCGCCTGCGACATGACGGATTCGATCGGGTCGCCTGCAAGCTGGCGGGCGCTGAATTGGGTTGCCGAGCGCTTCGACAGAATATCCTTCTGGGCCGCACTGGCTGGTGCATCGATGCGCTCATAGAAGAATTCCCCGGTCTCCTGGACCAGCGCCGCATGGATCTGGCTGGGATCCTTTCCGGTTTTCGCCGTCATCTCGGCGGCGAGCAAACCCAGGATCAACCCGTCCTTGTCGGTAGTCCACACGCTGCCGTCGCGGCGCAGGAATGAGGCGCCGGCGCTCTCTTCTCCGCCAAAGCCGAGCGACCCACCGAGCAATCCGTCGACAAACCATTTGAAGCCCACCGGCACTTCATACAGTTTGCGCCCTGCCTTTTGGGCGGCACGGTCGATGATCGAGCTGCTCACCACTGTCTTGCCGACGGCAGCATCTTTCGGCCATGTCTCGCGGTGGCCGAAGAGATAAAGAACCGCCGCCGACAAATAGTGATTGGGATTCATCAGCCCGCCGGATTGGGTCACGATGCCATGGCGGTCGGCGTCGGTATCGTTGGCAAAGGCAATGTCGAAATCGTTGCGCAGGCCAACCAGCCGCGTCATCGCATAGGGGGAGGAGCAATCCATGCGGATGCGTCCGTCCCAATCCACCGTCATGAAGGCGAAGGTGGGGTCGACCCGATCGTTGACGTTTGTCGCATCGATGCCGTAACGCGCAGCGATGGCCGACCAGAAATGTACTGAGGCGCCGCCCAGGGGATCGACGCCGATCTTGAGCTTCGATCCACGGATCGCGTCCATATCGAGCACATTGGCGAGGTCATCGACATAGGGCGTGACGTAATCGTGGCGGTGCGTGGTTGGCGCGGCAAAGGCTCGTTCGGCCGGCATGCGTTGAACGCCGGCGAGTTTTGTTGCCAAAAAGTCGTTGGCAGTGCGCTCGATCCAGCCGGTGACGTCGGTCTCGGCTGGCCCGCCATTTGGCGGGTTGTATTTGAAGCCGCCGTCTTCCGGCGGATTGTGCGAAGGCGTGATGACGACGCCGTCGGCGAGGCCAGTCTTTCGCCCGCGGTTATACGTCAGGATCGCGTGCGAAATCACCGGTGTGGGTGTGAAACCGGTCGCCGCGTCAACCATGGCCTCGATGCCATTGGCGGCGAAAACTTCCAGCGCGCTAATAAGCGCGGGCCGCGACAGGGCATGGGTATCGATGCCGAGAAACATCGGTCCATCGATGCCCTTTTGCTTGCGATAGAGGCAGATCGCCTGGCCGATGGCGAGGATGTGGTCTTCATTGAAACTGCGCGTGAAGGCGGAGCCGCGATGGCCGGATGTGCCGAAGGCCACGCGCTGGGCAGCAATTCCAGGGTCGGGCTTTTCGCCGTAATAGGCAGCGACCAGTCGGGCGAGATCCACGAGCAGTGAAGCGGGCGCCGGCTTTCCGGCAAGCGGGCTGATCTTTTCGGCCATGCGGGTCTACCCCAGAACAACACGGACGCGGTGGGTATTGCCGTCGTCCTTCAGTGCAATGCCCGCGGCGATGTCGGTGGCGACACTATCCACCTCGCAGCGGCTGACACCGCGCCCGGCACCGCTGGAATTCTCGACCATGATGACGTAGCGCGACGTGCGATAGCGGAAGACGATCTCGAAGCCCGGCCAGCTGCGCGGGATGCAGGGATCCATCTCAAGTTTTTCGCCGCGCAGATGGAATCCCAGGATGGATTCGATGCCGGCGCGATACATCCATCCGGACGAGCCGGTGTACCAGGTCCAGCCGCCGCGACCGACATGGGGTGCCGTGGAATAGACATCGCCCGCCATGACGTAGGGTTCGGTCCGATAACGGTGCAGGGCGGCGCGCGTGTTCGTGTGGTTGACGGGATTGAGCAGAGAAAATAGCTCGGTTGCCTTGTCGCCATTGCCCAGCATGGCATAGGCGATGATCGACCAGACCGCGCCATGGGTGTATTGCCCGCCATTTTCCCGCAAGCCCGGCGGATAGCCCTTGATGCGGCCGGGATCCAATGCGGTGTGATCGAAAGGCGGGGTGAACAGCAGGGCGACCGCGTCGTCGCGGCGTATCAGGTATTTGTCCACTGCATCCATGGCGCGGCCCGCGCGCACGCGGTCGCCGGCTTTGGACATCACGGCCCAGGATTGGGCGATGGAATCGATGCGGCATTCGCTGTTGGAGACCGAGCCCAGCGGGCTGCCGTCGTCGAAATAGCCACGGCGATACCAATCGCCATCCCAGGCATTCTGTTCCAGCGCATTGCGCACCGCCTCGGCATGGTCGCGCCATGCCTTGGCCCGGTCAGTCTGGCCACGGGCTTCGGCGCAGGGTGCGAAGGCCATGATCGCGTCGAACAGGAACCAGCCAAGCCACACGCTCTCGCCCTTGCCTTCGGCGCCGACACGGTTCATCCCGTCGTTCCAATCGCCCGTACCCATCAGCGGCAGGTCATGCTGGCCGGTGGCAAGGCTGGTATCGAGCGCCAGCGCGCAATGCTCATAGACGGAGACTGACTTCTCCGATCGTCCGGGCTGGAAAAAAGATTCAAGCTCGCCGGGTTTGAGTACGGGGCCGTCCAGGAAAGGCTGTGCCTCGTCGAGGATCGCCTGGTCGCCGGTGACGGCGAGATAATGCGCCACGCAGTAAGGCAACCACACCCGGTCGTCTGAGAAACGGGTGCGTACCCCGCGCCCGCCGGGCGGCAGCCACCAATGCTGCACATCGCCCTCGACGAACTGGCGGCCTGATGCGCGCAACAGGTGCTCGCGCGCCAGATCGGGGCGGGCAACCAGCAGGGCCATGACATCCTGCAGCTGGTCGCGGAAGCCATAGGCGCCGCTCGCCTGATAGAAGCCGGCGCGGGCCCAAAGCCGGCAGCAGAGGGTCTGATAGAGAAGCCAGCTGTTGAGGAGCAAATCCATGGCGCGGTCGGGCGTCTTGACCTGCACGGTGCCGAGCGCGTCATCCCACAGCTTCGTCACCTCCGCCAGAACCACATCCAGATCGGCGGCGCGGTATTTGGCGACCAGCGCCTGGGCCTCGGCCTTGTCGGCGGCCTCGCCCAGGAACAGCACGATCTCGGTCACCACATTGGGCTTCAATTCCAGATGGGTTTGCATCGCCCCACAAGGATCGAAACCGGCACCGGCCTTGTTCGACAATTCCAGTGCCTGTTGCAGCGCGGCCGGACGCTCCGGTGTGCCATTGCGGCCGAGGAACTCGGCCCGGTTGCCGGTCCAGCTCGTCTGCCGGCCGGCCATGTCGAGAAAAGCGATGCGCGTGCCGGTTTCTTCGTTCCATGGATTGCGCGCAAACAGCACCTTGGTATCGGCATCGCTCTCCGTGCCGATAAAGATCGCCGAGGCGCTGCGCGAGGCAGCCAACACCCATTCGACATAGGCGGTTACGGACAGGCGCCGGATGCGATCGGTGGTGTTGTGGATCTTCAGGCGTGAGATCTTCACCGGGTCGCTGACCGGCATGTATTGCAGCAACTCAAGAGATATTCCCTGCGAGCTGTGCTCGAACCGAGAAAAACCGTGGCCGTGATGGGCGGTATAGGGATCGTCGGGCTCGCGGATGGGCAGTGCCGTCGGCGTCCAAACCGCACCGCTCTCCTCATCGCGCAGATACAGGATCTCGCCGGGCGCATCGCCCACGGGATCGTTCGACCAGGGTGTGATCTGGTTTTCCTTGCTGTTGCCCGACCAGCTATAGCCGCCGCCCTCGGTAGAAACCTGGAAGCCGAAGACGGGATTGGCGATGACGTTGATCCAGGGGGCGGGCGTGGTCTGCCGGCTCTCCAGCACGGTAACGTATTCCGTGCCATGGGCGGAAAATCCACCGACACCGTTGAAGAATTCCAGCTCCGGGCGTCCCGGTGTGGCGGCTTCGCTGCGCGGTGCCGGCGTTCTCGCCGCCATCGGTTTCGGGGCGGGAATCAGGGCCGGTGCCCCCGGCCGGTCGAGACGCACGAGCTGCTCGCTGAGGCTACCGCGCCGGCCCAGCAGCACGACGCGCGCCGCGGATTGTAGCAGTTCGCGGGCGGGCAGCGGCACCAGATCGGTGCGCAAGGAAAAGACCATGCCGCGCGTGCCGGCATCGGCCCGCTGTACCTGACTGGCGCGCACCAGCGCCTCGACGGAGGATTGCAGATCCTGGATATAGGAACTGGCGCGCTCGTTCAGCAGCACCAGATCGACTGCGAGCTGCTTCATGCGCCAGTACTCCTGGGCGCGCAGAAGCTGGCGCAGGATCTCAAGATCTTCCGATTCCTCGAAACGCAACAGCACGATAGGCAGGTCGCCCGAAATGCCCAGCGACCACAGCAGGGTGCGTTCGCGCAAGCCCCGCATCAGTAGATTGGAGGGCGGGCGCATCGTCGGGTCGGCGTAGATCACGCGATTGGCCAGGCGCTGGAACAGATGCGCTTCGTCCGGCGTGATCCCCAGATGGTGGAGCTGAACTTGCGCCTGGGTCCAGGCCAGCGTGAGTGCGCGTTCGAAGCCGGCCGCGTGGCTGTGCTTCTCGACCAGGACCAGCGCCTCCTCGCGGCTGGGTGCGATCAGGGTCCAGAAGGCAACGCGGACGGTGGCACCGGCGGGAATACGCACGCGCTTGCGCAAGCTGAAGATCGGATCGAGTACCGTGCCCGTGGTATTGGATAGAGGCCAGCCATCGATGATGGAAACCGGCGTGCGGATACCCTGGCCTCGTCCTAGGAACCGGGCACGATCGGTCTCGAACTGCGTCTCGCCGGCAGCTTCCCCTTCGACAACGGCGACATGGGCAGCCCAGGGCTGTTCCTCACCGGGCGATTGGCGCCGGCGCGTCGCCAGCAGCGCATCGGCTTGGGTGACATACTCCGTCTGGACGAACATCTTGGAATAGGCGGGATGGGCGATATCGGCTGCGTCAGGCGCCAGTACGATCTCGGCATACGAAGTGATTTCGATATCGCGCGGCCGGTTGCCAAGATTGACAAGGGTGATGCGGCGGACCTCGCCGTCATCCTCGGGCGAGACGGCAACTTCCATGGTGGTCGTGATCCGCCCGTCGCGGCGCACGAACTCGGCCCGGTCTTCGGAGAAGGCGACTTCGTAACTCTCCGCTTCCGCGCCGATCGGCTGGTGCCCGGCCGACCACAGGGCGCCGCTCGCCACATCCTTGAGGAAGATGTAGGAGCCCCAGCAATCGCGCGTGACGTCCTCGCGCCAGCGGGTGACGGCAAGATCGCGCCAGCGGCTGTAGCCCGATCCGGCGTTGGTCAGCATAACGGCATAGCGGCCGTTGGAGAGAAGATGGGTATGGGGCAGGCGCGAATGCGGCGAATGGTAGCGCCGCTGCATCGGCGGCACGGCGGTACCGACCTTGACCGGCGTGGTGTCGCGCAACGTCGGGCGCGCGATGGTTACATCCCGCGGCATGCGCTCCTGCAACAGCAATTCGGTTGCCTGTACCATCGGCTCGGTATGGAAGCGCTCCCGCATGATCCCGTCATGCAGCGCATCACCGATGGCGACGATGATCATCGCCTGGTGGTGCGCCATATAGGCGCGCACGATGGCGACTTTTTCATCCTTGGGCAGCCGGGCGCGGGTGAAATCCAGCGCCTCATACCAGCCATAGGCGCCGCGCCCGCCCATGGCGGCCATGATGGCGAAATTGGCTGCGGCCGCCTTGGGATCCACCATGGCGGCAAGCCCGGTGGCATAGGGCGCGATCACCGTATCCTCGCCCAAGCCCCGCTTATAGGCGATGTCGGGAATGCCGAAGGCCGAATATTGATAGGTGAATTCCAGATCCCGGGCGCTGTATTCGGATTCTGAAATACCCCAGGGAACGTCAAGCTCCTTGCCATAGGTAATCTGGCGGTGGACCACCAGGCGATTGGTGCGCTCCAACAGGCTGCCGGTTGGCGCCCGCATTACCAGCGAGGGCATCAAATATTCGAACATCGAGCCCGACCAGGAGATCAGAGCCGAGCCATGGGCGACCGGCGTCAAAGTCCGCCCGAGCCGGAACCAGTGGCGGGCCGGTACGTCGCCCCGCGCAATGGCAACGAAACTGGCAAGGCGCGCTTCGGAGGCCAGCAGGTCATAGCAGTTCGGATCGAGACTGCTGTCGGGTACCCGATAGCCGATGGAAAGCAGTTGGCGGGTGGGATCGAACAGGAAGCTGAAGTCCATGGCGTTGAACATCTCGCGCGCCACGCGGTTGATTTCCACCAGTCGGCGCTCAAGCGAGCGGGCGGCCCGCGCCGAGCGTTCCAGAGCGTCGATCAGGGCGGCCGCGCGCATCATCGGATCGCCGCCGGCATCCTTGCGCCCGGCAAGCTCCAG
>DASXQK010000401.1:0-1801 GCA_036493015.1 Dongiaceae bacterium
CGATGCCGAGGTCGAGTATCACGACCACACCTCGACCACGATCCATGTGCGCTTTCCCATCGTGGCGGCAAGCGATCCGCTGTTCGCCGGCGCTTATGCGGTCATCTGGACGACGACCCCCTGGACCATCCCGGGAAATCGCGCCATCGCCTATGGCGAGGCGATTGCCTATGAACTGATCGAGGCGCTTGCGGTCAATGAGGCCAGTGTCATCAAGCCCGGCGAACGCTTAATCGTCGCCGGCGAATTGAGGACGAGTTTCCAGGAAGCGGCCGGAATCACTGGCTCGAAGACGCTGTGGTCGGGTCCCGGCACGAGACTGGCCGGCATGATCGCCAAGCATCCCTTCGCCGGCAAAGGCTACGATTTCAAGGTGCCGATGCTGCCCGGCGGATTCGTGACGACGGAACAGGGCACCGGCCTTGTGCATATCGCGCCGGGCCACGGCGCCGACGATTACGATCTCGGCCGCGCGCATGACATCGAGGTACCCCACACCATCGATGGCGACAGCCGCTATCTGCCCCATGTGCCGCTGGTCGCCGGCAAGCGCGTGATGACCGATGCTGGCAAGAAGGCCGATGCCGATCCCGCGGTCGTCGCCGCATTGCGCGAAGCGGGGCATTTGCTGGCCGAGAACAAGCTGACCCACAGCTATCCCCATAGCTGGCGATCGAAGGCGCCGCTCATCTTCCGCAACACGCCGCAATGGTTCATCTCCATGGAGAAGAACGAGCTGCGGCAAAAGGCGCTCGCCGCCATCGACGAGACGGCCTTCATTCCCCCGCAGGGGCGCAACCGTCTCTACTCGATGATCGAGAGCCGGCCCGATTGGTGCATCTCGCGCCAGCGCGCCTGGGGCGTGCCGATCGCCGTCTTCGTCGATAAACGCACCGGCGAGCCGTTGCGCGATCCCGCCGTCATCGAGCGCACGGCCACGGCCTTCGAAACCGAAGGTGCCGATGCCTGGTTCAACAGCCCGCCGGCGCGTTTCCTGGGCAATGACCGCAATCCCGATGATTACGAGCAAATCCGCGATATCGTCGAGGTCTGGTTTGAATCCGGCAGCTCGCACGCCTTCGTGCTGGAGGCGCGACCGGAACTGGCCTGGCCAGCCTCCCTTTATCTCGAAGGCTCCGACCAGCATCGCGGCTGGTTCCATTCCTCGCTGCTGGAAAGCTGCGGCACGCGCGGACGCGCGCCTTATGAAGCGGTGCTGACCCATGGTTTCGTGCTCGATGAGCAGGGCCGCAAGATGTCGAAATCCCTGGGCAATGTCGTGGCGCCGCAGGATGTGATGAAGCAATACGGCGCCGACATCCTGCGCATCTGGGTGGTGGCGTCCGACTATTCCGACGATCTGAAGATCGGTTCGGAGACATTGAAGCATCATGCCGAAGCCTATCGGCGCCTGCGCAACACGCTGCGCTATCTGCTGGGCGCGCTCGACGGGTTCAAGACATCCGAGCGTCTGCCCGAATCCCAGATGCCGGCGCTGGAGCGCTGGGTGCTGCACCGGTTGTGGGAAATGGATGGGGAAGTCCGCCGCGATATCGAGGCCTATGATTTCCACAGCCTATTCACCGCGCTGCATAATTTCTGCGCCGTCGATCTTTCGGCATTTTATTTCGATACCCGCAAGGACGCGCTCTATTGCGATAGCCCGGCAAGCCTGCGCCGGCGCGCCTGCCGCACCGTGCTGGACCAGCTGTTCTCCTGCCTCACCGCCTGGCTGGCGCCGATCTGCTGCTTCACCGCCGAAGAAGCCTGGTGGGCCAGAGCTGGTAACGAGGGTGGCCAC
>DASXQK010000402.1:0-6266 GCA_036493015.1 Dongiaceae bacterium
GCGCGCCAAGCGCAGGAAATCGATGTCGTAAAAGGTCGTCGCCCCGGATACGGCGATAATCCGCGCCTGACTATCGTAATTGCGCAGACTGCGGATCACATCGCTGCCATCCACGCCGGGCATGCGCATATCGGTGATCACAAGATCCGGACGCCGGCCGCGCCGGCGATCCTGGTAGAGCGCGATACCCTCCACCCCGCCCTGTGCCAGCATGACCTCATGGCCCTCGTCGCTCAGCACATTGCGCAGCACGTCGAGATAAAAGCCGTCGTCGTCGATCACCAGGATGAGTGCCATGGCGCATGTTCGCTTCGGTCTTTGTCGATGGGCAGTGGCAAATATCGGTTTGTCCGAAGCGAAAACAACGATCGCTTAACGTCTTGTGAGAATCCTAAGGGCGGAGCGGGCCGTCTCAGTCCGACAAGCCTTGGCGCCGGCGCACCCGCTGGCGAGCGGCCATGCGCGCGCTGTCGTCGACATAGACCAAGCCTGCGATGCGCCGTATCAGCGCGTCCTCCTGGGGCGAAAGAACGCCATCGGCATAGGCAACTTCCCACAGCATTTCGACGATGCGGGCCCGCTCGGCGGGATCGAGCTTCTCGGCAACCGACTGGGTGAAACGAAAGAGCTGCGTCGATTGCCGCACGGCCTTTTCGGCCGAGGCGAGCAGGGATTGGGCCTGATCGGCCGAAAGGCCGAAGCGGATCGCGAGCAGCTCGGCGATGGTCCGGCGTTCCGCGGCATCGAAGCGGTCATCCATCAGCGCCGCTTCGACCAGCAAGGCGGCCACGGCCAGTTGCAGACCGCCGTCGCGCTCAAGCGGCAAGTGTTCATCCTTGCCCGCCAGCAATCCGGCGATGCGCTCAAACCAGGCCATGCTTGTCGATCAACACGCCCGGTTTTGTCCGCTCAGATATCGGTCGCCATAACTGTAGTCGCGGGCATAGCCCACCCGACCGTTATCGAAGCAATTGCCCATATTGTAATAGCCCCGATCGAGAGAATTGCCGGACGGGCGCGCCGTATCGCCGCAAGCGCCCAGCAACAAGACGAGCGCGAACACGGCAAAGCGGGTGAACGATGGCATTGGCGTATCAGTGCAGGATTTCACGCTCGTCGTTGTGCCGATTGCAATTAACCACATAGCCCGTGCCCTGGCTGCCCGTGTGCTGACATTCGGCATTGCTGCTGCCGTTGGGCGGCGGCGGCCCATCGGACGGAATCGGGCCACAACCCGCCAGTACCAGCCCGGCAATCGCCAAGGCGAGATTCATCTTGTTCATCGCAACACACCTTTCGCGCTCTGTGATGTAACCATATCTGATGATGACGGCACCGGGCGGGAATTCAAAACGCCGTGAGCCACGCAGATACCGGCAGCCCCGTGGCGGAATAAAGACGAGAGCACCCACCTGTCGCGCTGGGCGCCTTGCAACCAAAATCGGGGCAATGGGTTGTGGTTAGGCAGATTCCGCAAACTCATATTGGGGAACCCCATGGGCACCATTCTGATCATTGTTTTGATTGTTCTCCTGCTTGGTGGCGGTGGCGGCTATTACGGTTATCGCAGTTATGGCGGCGCGGGACTCGGCGGGGCGCTCGGCCTCGTCGTACTCGTTTTGATCGTCCTGTGGCTCTTCGGCGTGTTCGCCGCCCATACCCCGGTGCCGTAACTGCCGTGGCAAACCAGGCTCAGCGCAAGGAAGCCCGCGAGCGCGGGGAAGCGCGTCTGGCCCAGTTGCAGCGGCGAGACGAGGAAATACTGACTGAGCAGCGCAAGGCGCAGCAGGCGGCGGATGCCAAGTTCCTCCGCCTGCGCGCATTGCGACTGGCTAAAGAAGCTGCTGAGCCCCCAGCCCCGAAGCCTGCCAAAAGAACGAAGGCGGCAGCCAACACGCAATAGCGCGTGCGCCTTGGCGCGGGCTATGCTCCACCGGCACCGATCGCGCCGGTTGAGAGAGATCGCCCGCCCATGGCTCGCAACCCCATTACATCCCACAAGCCCATTTTCTCCCCGAAGCTTAAGGTCTTTCGTACCCATATCGGATTCGACGATCTGATCATTGCAGCCCCGTCGCGCAAGGCAGCGCTCGAGGCGTGGGGCGCGAGTGCGCATCTTTTCAGCCAGGGCTTCGCCGCGGAAACGAACGAACCGGCACTGGTCAAGGCAGCCCTCGCCCGGCCCGGCATGGTGCTGCGCCGACAGTTCGGCTCACGGGCTGAATTCAAGGCGGGGGCCCTGCGCCTGGTTGAACCGCCAGCCAGACCCGAACCGAAACAAGTCGCCAAAGCGCCCGCCAAAAAACCTGCGTCTAAAAGAACCGAACGGGAGGGGCTGCAAGAACCGGCGCCCGATCGTGTCCCGCAGAAACCTGCGCAGCGTGATCAGGCCGCCGCCGAGCGCAAGGAGCGTCGCGATCGCGCCGAGAGCCAACGCGCCGAGCGCCGCGCGGCGGAAGCCGAAGCGAGGGCGGAAGCCCGCCAACAGGAAAAACAGCGCGAGAAAGAGCAGAAGGAAGCGGCAGCCGAGCATCGCCGCGATCTGCAATCGCAGCTGCAATCGATTCAAGATGAACGCAAGCAGCAGCTATGCGACATCGATCGTCGCGAGCAGGAGCTGGCGCGCGAGCGGCGCGAGATCGAGCAATCTTTCGAGACGCGGATCGTCGCGTTGCGCCGCCAGCTGCGAAAGGCCTGATGCAGCGGGCCTAACCTCAGGCAGATGCCTGCGCCACGAAACCCGCCGGGCGCTCGGCCGCGGCAAGGGCTGCGGCGGATGCCGCGGGAAAATAAATCGTAAAGGTCGAGCCCTTGCCGACCACGCTATCGACGGCAATGCTGCCGCCATGGGCGCTGACGATACCGTGGACAACGGCAAGACCCAGCCCGGTCCCCTCGCCCACGCCCTTGGTGGTGAAGAAAGGCTCGAACATCCGCTTCGTCGTCTCCCGGTCCATGCCTGCGCCTGTATCGCTGACACGAAGGCGGGCCGCCGGCCCCGGCGTCATGTCGGCGTGAAGCTGGCAGAACGCCGCATCCAGCATCGCCGGGGTCACCTCGATGGTGATGGAGCCGCCCTTGATTCCCATGGCATCCGCCGCGTTGGAGGCCAAGTTCATCAGAACCTGGTGCAGCTGGGTAGCGTCGGCAAGGATCTCCGGCGTCGCCGGATCCATCTCCACGTGGATCACAACGCTGCTGGAAACGCCGGAGCGCAGTAGCGGCATCACTTCGGGGATGATGTCGCCCAGCCGCACCGGCCGGCGCGAGGGCATGTCGCGCCGGCTAAAGGCCAGTATCTGTTCCACCAGGCGCCGCGCACGTTCGGCCGCGGCAATCACGTTGCCCAGATTGCGGTAATGGCGATCGCCTTTGGCCATGTCCTCCATGGCCAGTTCGGTCAGGCCCAGAATGGGCACCAGCAGATTGTTCAGATCATGTGCGATTCCTCCGGCAAGCGTGCCGATGGATTGCAGCTTCTGCGATTGGCGCAGCTCCTCTTCCATCTGCTTGCGTTCCGTCACATCCACCAGCACGCCGATATCGCCGAGACAGCGTCCGTCGGTATCGTAGCGCGGACGCCAGAGATCGAGGAACCAGTGGAACTTCCCGCTGGCGCAGCGCAGCCGGTATTCCATCGATCCCGGCGCGCGCGAAAGTTGGCTGATCTCGGCCTGGATTTTGCCTTTCCACATTTCGAGATCGTCGGGATGGATGTTGGCAGCGTAGTCGGCCTTGAGCTCCTCCTCCAACGTGCGGCCGGTAAAATCGAGGTAGGTCTTGTTGAAGAAGAAATACTCACCGTTCTCGTTGCGCAGCCACACCAGCACCGGCACGGTGTCGGCGAGCGAGCGGAAGCGCCTTTCACTTTCCTCCAGCGCCGCCGCGGCCGTCTTCAGATCGGTGATGTCCTGGAGCGTGCCGACATAGAAGACCGGGCGATCGCCATCGCGCTGCTCGACCTCGCCGATCTCGCGCACCCAGCCATAGTCGCCGGAGGGCCGCTGCAGGCGGTACTCCAGGTCGAAGGATTGGGGCACCAGATCGACAGCCGCGAAGACCGCCGCAAGGCGATCACGGTCGCCGGGATGCACCAGGCGCATGAATTCTTCATCATTGCGCGGCAGTTCGGAAGTTGGGCGGCCGAAAATCAGATCGGCGGCCTCGGCCCAGTTGTAGGTGGTCGTACGGTCGGGCGCATCGACCTGGTGACGCCAATAAACCAGTTTGGCGCGACGCGCCGCATCTGCCAGGCGGCTGCGGCTTT
Source organism: Dongiaceae bacterium (assembly GCA_036493015.1). Taxonomy (GTDB): domain Bacteria; phylum Pseudomonadota; class Alphaproteobacteria; order Dongiales; family Dongiaceae; genus DASXQK01. Next base: position 4,268 of record DASXQK010000402.1, read on the forward strand.
CCTGCAGATCCGCTTCGTTCTTCTGCATCTGGCGGTTCTTCTCGGCCAGCGAACGCTGAATCGAGCCCATATGAACAAGGACGACGAGAGAGAACACAACCATCAGCGCATAGGCAGCGCCCGCCAGCGGCAGGATGTGCAGGGCCAGCGCCCGGCCTGGCCGATCCGGCATCCAGTTCAGCTGGCCAAGTGCGTTGCCATCGCCCGCCTTGAACAGCAGCGAGGCAGCACCCGGGGCGCCGGTGCCCGTGGTCCATCCAAGGCCCGCGAGGCCGTAATCCTCAGCGATCCCTTTCAGATAATCGTCGTCCAGCGCACGCAGGAAGACGAGGACATAAGGCACTTTGCCGTTCTGCCAGCGCGAGCGGAACTGCGTGTAGCTGATCATCGCCGCCGAGGCCAGTTGCGGCCGGCCCTGGACATCCACCAAGGCAGATTGCGGAATGGATTCCTGGTCGGGATTCTGCCTGGCCGCCGCGATCAGCTTTTCGAGGCTGGGATTGGCCGGCAGCGGATCGGCCTGTGCCGGCGCTCCGTTGACGAAGCTGAAGACCGTGTGATTGTCCGCGTCATAGACGAAAGCACCGGTGATGCCGAAGGTGTCGGTTAGGGGTTCGCCGATATTGTCACCGGCCCAGCTGGCATCCGGCTTATCGACCAGGTTCTGCACTGCATCGGCCCACCAGGAATAATCGTGATTGGTTTTGGCCAGATCGCGCAGGCGCGCCTCCATCACCGCACGCGCAAGATCGGTGGATTTTTGCAGGGCGATCTGGTCCTGGCTGCTGGCGCTGATGAAAATCAGCGCGCCGATGATCAGCGCGCCCAGCAGCAGCAACGAGGTGATGGCGATGTAAGCCTGACGAGGTGAGTCCTTGGCAAACCAGCGCCAGGTGGCAGAGCCGCGGCGCTTAAGCCGGCGGATATCCGGGGCCACGGGCTATCGCTCCTCCGGCGCTGCCGGATGGCCTTGGCTTCGATGCTCCCCCCGATTCTTCATACGAATTCGAATCAATGGCCCGATGGTGGGCCTTTGGCAAGGGAACTCTACTTGCCGCCCAGCTGAAGATGACGGGCGGAACAGCTGGCTCCGGCAAGCAAGCGTAAATCTACGTCCCCCGGGAGCGCTGACCACGCCGCGCGGGTCTTTCGAATTACGAAACCGTATGACCCGCGCAAAGGCCTAGTCAGGCATAAGGGCCATATCTTCCCTGAAAGGCCGGCCTGCCCGTCGAAGGCTGCGGCGGCTTTTTCAACCGACACGGAGGCGCTCATGGGTATTACCACCCGAAGCCGTTTTGCCGCCGTACTGGCCATTCTCTGTGTCTTGGCATTGTCCACAGGGCGGGCCAATGCCCAGGAACAGCCCGTGGCGCCGGAAGCCAATCCGCCAGGCGATATTCCGGATTCGCAAGCCTTCGTGCCGTATACCTCGCCGCTTGGCTTCGCCTTCAGCGTTCCGGAAGGTTGGGCACGAACCGACCGTGCCGCTGGGGCGCATTTTGCCGACAAATACGACGACCTGGACATATCCATCGCCAGCGCCCCCACCGCATCGACACTGCAATCGGTACGCGCCAGCGACGTGGCCGCTCTCAAGAAAACGGGACGCGCTGTCGAGATCGTCGGAGTCAAAAGCGTCACGCTGCCGGCTGGCAAGGCGGCCCTGATCTCCTGCAAATCGAATTCGGCGCCCAACCAGGTTACCGGCAAGCAGATTCGGCTGGAGAATGACCGGTATTTGTTCTTCAAGGCGGGAAAGATGGCGACGCTCGATATGTCGGCGCCCGCTGGCGCCGACAATGTCGACCAATGGAAGCTGATGGCGGAATCGTTCCGCTGGCAATGAGATGCGCATCCTCGAGGCTCGGGAGCTTTATCGCTTTTATCACGCCGGCAACGAGGAGATTTTCGCGCTGCGCGGCGTGAGCCTGTCCCTCGACAGCGGCGAGATCGTCGCCGTCGCGGGACCCTCCGGCAGCGGCAAATCCACCCTGCT
>DASXQK010000403.1:0-4294 GCA_036493015.1 Dongiaceae bacterium
CTGAATCCCAGCACGGTGACGGCGACAACAAGCGCGCCGGCTGCAAGCAAAAGCCGTTTCATGACCGAGCTCCCTGAATCCAGCGGCGCCGCATCGGCAACGATGGGCTAGATGGGGCCCCCGCCGGCGCAACGCAAGCTGGCACAACCCATGCCGACCAACCAGCTAATGGGCGCGGCGCTTCAGGAAGAAGCCCAGATTGATCCAGCTCATGCCGGCCTGGATCAAATCGATGCCCAGGATGATGCCCAGCGCGAACAGGCTGGAGACGGGCCAGTGGATCAGGATGACGAGGCCGAACAGCGCCGTGACGATTCCGGAGAAGATGACGAGCCCGCCATGCTGGCCGGCCTTCAAATGCCAGCCCAGGATCACGCGAATGCATCCTGCGATCAGCAGCGCCACGCCCAAAATCAGCGTCAGCACCGTCGAGGCAATCAGCGGATAGGTCACGGCGAAGACGCCGCCCAGGATGTAGAGCGCGCCGATCACGACCCAAAGAAGCGAACGGCCGAAGGCTTTCATGCGGAAGCCGTGGACGATCTCCACCACGCCGGCCACGATCATCATGATGCCGACCCAGAGTACCGAGACGATGGTCGCCGCCACCACGCTGAGCAGCGCGACCAGGCCGGTGATCACCAGAATGACGCCGAGGCCGACCAGCCATCCCCAGCGCAATTTGAGATGCGCCAGTGCCGCACCGAGATTGTGGGATGGCGATTGGATGGTCATGGCAAGCCTCCTTCGTGGCGATCTTCCCGCCGCAAGCTTAGACCCACCGGCGTGATTAAAGAATTACCAGTAAAAGGAATGGCGCGGGCCGCAGCCCGCGCCAATCTTGCGCCACGCGTAGACGAATTTACAGTGCGGTATACGTCATCGCTGCCTGTTTGATCGCCTTGCGGATCGCGGCCGCTACGCGCACATCCACCAGCATGGCATTCGAAACGCAGCCATGGCTGGCAACGATCAGGCGCGAGACGGGAAAGGCCGGCCGGACGGCGATGTAGAAGCGGTCGCCCTCATCCCCACCACGCGGCGGCAGCGTATTGAAGATGCGGATGCCGATCGCGGCATCGCGGCCGCGATATTCATAGACCACCGCATCGGGGGCGCTGGTCAACAGCCGGCTCAGGCTGCTGTCCACGGGCACCGGACAACGCGGCGTCACATCGCCTGCAAGCGCTGTCGACGGCGCCAGGTTCAAGGCCAGGAAAACCGCTGCCACAATCGGCATAATCGCGCTGCGCATGGACCCCTCCCGGGTTATCCGCCGAGCACCATTTCGGCACTCGATTCAATAACCGGGCGGTCAGGCTTTGGTTCCGGTCCCGGCGGCGGGGCGCGCGCTCCAGGGTGGCGCTAGTGCAACGGTTCCCGGTTTGCCCCGGCCAGCGCCCGGCGCAGGGCGCCCCAGAAGGCACGCCAATTGCCGAGAAGCCCGTTGCGGCGGATGGCCGCCCAGCTGCGAAAGCCGGGCGCGTGGAGTGTCGGCTCGCCCGCCAGCGCCATGCCCAGCCGTCGCGCCGGATGGCCCAGCTTGCGGTCGAGATGATCGCCATGCATGGCGTAGAGGGTCGGCAGATCGAAGTCCGCCAGATGGAGCGCGCCGGATGCGCCCGCACGCTCGACCAGCAGCCGCCCCGCTTCGCTGCGCGCAATGGCGATATTGACGCCCGGCGCCTCGCGATGGACCGGCTTGCCATCCTCCATCACCCAGCCATCGGGACAGGCGATATCCGCAAGTTCGCCGATCGCATCGGGGCAGATCTTGCAGCGGAACTGGATGTCATAGGTCCAGGGAACGCTGGTGTCGTACCAGACCGTGTCGTAGCTGAGATCGAATTGCCGGCCGTCCTTGGTCTCGATATGGGTTGGGCCCGGCCAGCCATGGCCGCGCCAGCGAAAGACACCGAGCGCTCCGGGTGCGACATCCTTATAGGCCGCGATTTTGTGGGCGGTATGAACCGTCGGCACACCGCCGCAGAAGATCGAGAGGCAATAGGGAACCTGTTTTTCCACCCGCCCGTCGAAGCGCGCGAGATTGCGGATGGCGGCGATGTCGCAAGGCTTGGCGATGACAGCGAAACGCAAGCCCTGGTCGAGCAGCGCATGGACATGGGTTAGCGGCGCCGCAGGCCCGTAACGCGATTGGGCGCCCTCAGCTACCTCTTCGGGCGTGCGGCTGATCTTCGCCTCGGTCAGCTCGGGCCGATCCTTCGATGCCATCACATGCAGCACCGCATCGACCTCGCCGCTCGCCAAAAGATAGCGGCCGAGCGCCGTCAGCGATCCGCCGGCCGCGGCGCGAAAGCGGATTGCTTCATCGCCCGCCCAGACGCGGTGGAGGGATTTGATCGGGCCGTAGACGGGATCGATCGCGCCGGCCTCGCCGGGCGCGAAAGGCGCGGGCCCGCGTATATGCAGCCCGGGACAAACCGCGAGGATCTCTTCCATCAACGCTGGCTCGACCGGCGCCATGGTGTGCGGCCGGATCTGGCCGAAGGAAGTGATCGCCATCTCGACGCGCGCGTTGCCGGCCATGCTGGCGCAGATGCCGCAGCCCGCGCAGAGACCATGGCGCACCACGCCCTCAAGGCCCTTCAGTTTCATGCTCAAACGAAAACCCCGCCGATAGCCTGGCGGGGGTTATAGCGTGGATTGCAGCGGCGCTGGGCCGCCTACTGATTATCAGCTACGCCGGGCGGCCACGCTGCGTTCGTCAGCTGCGCTGGACCTGGCGAGGCAGGCCCTGGGGCGCGTCTTCGATCACCACTTCACGCGGGCTCGCCAGATCGGCGGATGAAGCATATTCGATCATGCCAGCCTGTTGCACCAGACGCAGCGCGCGTTCCAGCAGCACCTTGCGAACGGCCTTGTCGTTCGTGTCATTGGCCTTGTCGAGGAAGCCGCGGGCCTCATCGCGAAGTGCCTGGGGATCTTTCATTCGCGTTCCTCCGGCAGGTATTCATGAGTGAATTTCGACATCTGATTGCGGCGCAATTCCCGCAATTGGTTCGAAGCGATGTATCCGTCCGCTCCTGCGATTGCAAGCTTCTCGCGCATTTGCAGACTTAACGATGACTTAATCCGTGTGGCGACATTGTGGCCGCCTCCCCTATGTCAGTTGCGAAGATTCCCTCGCATCGCGCGAAGACCTCAATGGCGAAACACCACCGTCAGCAGATAGGCGACGGCAAACACAACCACCACCAGCCCGAGTGAAACCCCCAGCACATAACGCATCGCGTGGAGAGTTATTCCCTGACGCGCGCGCTGAGTCGAAATGACGGGATGACCGTCTTCGATTTTGCCGTCAGGCCTGCCGGTCGGCGGGCCGGGTTGTTCATTCATCGGACTGCCCCATTTTTCGCCGGTTTCCCTGTCCATTGCCGTGCTCCTTTTTGATCCGCTTGCCAGGCATGCGAACGGTGCCGGCGCGCTCCATCCCCTTCGGGACAGAGCCCATGCATCCCTCCGCAATCCGGTCTAATGCGCGGGGACGCCCAAGGTTCCCGGCCGTTGGCAGGATTGATGGCGTGCCCCGGCCCAGCCTCTAGCCGTGCCGCGGAACCCAGCCCAGCAGCCGCTTTGCCTTGTCGACCGAGACGGTGCCGTCATCCTCACGAAATGCGGCCGCATCGAACACGTCGACGATTGTGGGGTGGATACCCAATGCTGCGAGCTGCTTCGCCTTGTCCGGCGAACGCGTGGTGCCGGTGAGCGACCAGCCATCGGCAAGCAGCAAGGGGATCAGATGCCGGCCGACGACACCGCCGGCGGCCGGCGAGGAATAGGCCGAGAGTCACCCTTGAAACAGCAATCGCGGTATTCCACTGGGGAATGACGAGGCGCGTCCTTGGGCGCCATTCCCGCATCTTGAGCGGCATCCCGGCCGAAGAGACTGGCGCCGGTTAGATTGTTACGCCCCCGCCGTTCCTGTCTGTTGACGCGCTGCATCGGTTCTTGTCTGATGATAATTGTTCTGACTTTGTCGACTCGCGCGACCTCTTTTCCGTCGAATTCCTGCCACCGCAACAGTAATTTGCTGCCCATGGCCGACGACACAATCGTCAATATGTTCTGGCACGGACCGCGGTTGCCGCCACTGGCTTGGGCCTGCATGTGCTCCTTCCTCGAAAGAGGCCATCAACTTCGCGTATTCAGTTACGAGCATCTGGTGATTCCCTCCGGCGCCATCGCTGCAGATGCCAGGGAAGTGATACCGTACCTGGGTGCTTTGCAGAATCATGAGGCCATCGCTGGATTCTCCGATCTGTTTCGTTACTCG
>DASXQK010000404.1:0-18084 GCA_036493015.1 Dongiaceae bacterium
GGTTTCTGGCTGATCCCAACGGCGGAAGTGCCGCTCACCAATCTTGCCGCCGACATGATCATGGAAGCCGAGGCGCTGCCATTGCGCTTCACCGCCTATACGCCCTGTTACCGCTCGGAAGCGGGTGCGGCGGGCAAGGACGCGCGCGGCATGATCCGCCAGCATCAGTTCAGCAAGGTCGAGTTGGTTTCCATTGCGCATCCCGATCGCTCCGGCGAAGAGCATGAGCGAATGACCGCTTGCGCCGAGACGATCCTGAAGCGCCTGGAGCTTGCCTATCGCACGGTCACGCTCTGCACGGGCGATATGGGTTTTTCGGCGCAGAAGACCTATGACATCGAGGTCTGGCTGCCGGGGCAGAACCGCTACCGCGAGATTTCAAGCTGCTCCAATTGCGGCGACTTCCAGGCCCGGCGCATGAAGGCACGCTTCCGCGAGGCCGGATCCAAGGGTACGCGCTTTGTGCACACGCTGAACGGGTCTGCGCTGGCCATCGGCCGCACCCTGATCGCCGTGGTGGAGAATTATCAGCAGCCTGGCGGGGCCATCGCCATACCCGCCGCCCTGCAGCCCTATATGAATGGCTTGCAGGAAATCCCCGTCCATGGCTGAAGCTCCCAAGTGGCTGGCATCGGCCCGCATTCTCGTCACCAATGACGACGGGATCAACGCGCCGGGCCTGAAGGTATTGGAGAAGATAGCCCGCCAACTCTCCCGCGACGTCTTCGTGGTGGCGCCCGAAGTGGAGCAGAGCGGGGCGGGGCATTCGCTGACGTTGCGACGTCCGCTGCAGGTACGCCGTATTTCGCCGCGCCGCTTCGCCGTCGACGGCACGCCGACCGACTGCGTGCTGCTGGCGGTCAACCAGCTGATCGAGGGCAAGCGGCCCGATCTGGTTCTTTCCGGCGTCAATCGCGGCAGCAATCTGGGTGAGGATGTCACTTATTCGGGCACCATTGCCGCGGCGATGGAGGCAACCCTGCTGGGTATTCCCGCCGTGGCCCTCAGCCAGATGCGCGACGGCCAAAAACTCGCATGGCATGTAGCGGTAAAGCATGGCGCCGCTGTGGTTCGGCGGCTGATGAGCGTGCCGTGGAGCAAGGGCACGCTGGTGAATGTGAATTTCCCCTACCTCGCCAAAGGCGATATCGCGGGCGTTCAGGTCGTGCGCCAGGGCCGGCGAATTTCCAACATCGAAGTGACGCCGGTGAGCGATGCGGTCGGGCGCAAATATCTCTGGATCGGCGATTTCACCAGCGATCACCCGCAACATGACGGCACCGATCTCAGCGCCGTGCGCGAGAAGGCGATAGCCATCACCCCGCTGCATCTCGATCTGACCCATCGCGGCATGATGCGGCGATTGTCGGAGGCCTTCGATTGAGCCTGGCCGCCCGCAAGATCCGGCTGATCATGGCACTGCGGCGCAGCGGCGTTACCGATACCAATGTGCTGGCCGCAATCGAGCGTATCCCGCGCGAGGATTTTGTTCCGGAGTCCTTTCACGACCAGGCCTATGAGGACAAGGCACTGCCCATCGGCCAGGGTCAGACCATCAGCCAGCCCCAGATCGTCGCCTTGATGACCCAGGCCCTGGAACTGACCCCACGCCACAAGGTCCTGGAAGTGGGTACCGGCTCCGGCTATCAGGCGGCCGTGCTCGCGCGGCTTTGCCGGCGCGTCTATACGGTGGAGCGTCATCGCCCGCTGCTGCGCGAGGCCGAAGCCCGTTTTGCCGCGCTCAGACTAAGCAACATCACTACCATAGCCGGGGACGGCATGAAGGGCTGGCCGGCACAGGCCCCCTTCGATCGCATCATCGTGACGGCCGCAGCGGCCGAATTGCCCGAAATATTGCTCGACCAATTGGCGTTGGGGGGCATCATGGTCCTGCCGCTGGGGCCAGAGCGGGGAGATCAGGAGCTGATCAAGCTTCGGCGTGGGGAAGGGGGAATCGAAACGGAGAAACTATGCGACGTACGCTTCGTGCCATTGCTGCCCGGCCTGCCGCAGGAACGGGCGCGGCAATGATCCTCAGTCAGTTTCGGCATTCCGGGCCGTTATTGGTGCTTCTGTTCGCGCTCTCGGCTTGCGGCAGCGCCATATTCGATCCAGGCGCCAGCCAGATCGAGCCGCCGCCGCAGCCCGCGGCAGGCCCGCCCGTCGCCACGCTGGGCGGCCAGACCTATACCGTCGTCTCGGGCGATACCATCGATTCCATTGCCCGGCAGTACGGCGTGCCGGTGGATGTGCTGATCCAGGCCAATGGCCTGGCCTCGCCCTATCAGCTGCACAGTGGCCAGCAGCTGGTGATCCCGGTTTCCGGCAGTTATGTGGTTCAATCCGGCGATTCCCTCTATCGCATCGCCCGCAAGCACAACACGACCGTGGCGGCGATCGCCCAGATGAACGGGATCGCGGCGCCCTATCGCATCCGCGTCGGCCAGCAATTGACCCTGCCCGGTGTGGCCGTCGCGCAAGCGGGTACTTCGACCGCCGCCGTGGGCGATACGATGCCGCCTCTGGCACCGGCGCCCTCGCTGCCGGCGGGTGGATCCAGCACCGTCACCACCGAAGCCTTGGCACCTCCGCCCGGTATCAGCGCGGCTCCCGCGGCAACATCCCTCACAACATCCGGTGCCGCCCTCGGTTCGAACGGTTCACCAACAGGATCATCGGCCGTCACAAGCACGGCCATGCCCGCGCTCGCACCGGTCAATCCGACGGCGGCGCCTTCGTCTTTGGTCACCAGCACAACGGTGACTGGCGCCTCGACCGGTACTATGGCGCCGGGATCGACCGGCGGTTCACCGGTGAAGCCGATCGAATCGGTGACCACCGGCGCCATTCCCCTGATGCCCCCTGTCGGGACGAATCCAGGGACGGCCGGCAATGGTGCCACCTCGACAGCGACTGGCAGCCAGACGGAAACGGTCGGCCAAACCGTGACCAACCAGACCTCGGAGAGTCAGGCGCCCGGCGGGCAGGCGACGGGCGGGCAGGCGACAAGCGGGCAAACCGCGTCGGCCCAACCGGGAACGACCCAGCCGGCTGTTCACGGCAACGGAAAATTTCTCTGGCCGGTGAACGGCAAGATCGTCTCGCCCTTCGGAACGAAAGATGGTGGGCTGCACAATGACGGCATCAATATCGCCGCACCCCTGGGCACGCCCATCCATGCCGCGGACAACGGTGTCGTCGTCTATGCCGGCAACGAGTTGCGCGGTTTTGGCAATTTGCTGCTGGTCCGCCATGCCGATGGCTGGGTTTCCGCCTATGCCCATTGCGATGCGCTGCTGGTGAAGCGCGGCGACAATGTGAAGCGCGGCCAGGTCATCGCCCGGGTGGGGCAGAGCGGCAATGTTACCGCTCCGCAGCTGCATTTCGAATTGCGCAAGGGTGCCGAGGCCGTCGATCCGCTGGCCCAGCTCGGAGCCCAGGGCGCCTAAAGGAAAAAGCTGGATGGCCGGGCCAAGCCCGGCCATGACGGCCGGCGGAGATGCGCGCAAGGCGTTCCCCACTCGTCATGCTCGGGCTTGACCCGAGCATCCATCCGAGCGCCGGACCCTAGTCGAGCTGCTTGCCCAAGCGGCCGGCGAGATCCTGGATGTATTGCCAGGCCACGCGGCCGGATCTGGCACCGCGGGTGAGCGACCATTCAATGGCTTCCGCGCGCAACGTCTCGACCGGAAGTTTCAGGCCGTAGCGCCGGGCATAGCCTTCGACAATGGCGAAATAGGTATCCTGATCGCAATTGTGGAAGCCGAGCCACAGGCCGAAACGATCGGAGAGCGAGACCTTTTCCTCCACCGCCTCGGCGGGATTGATCGCGGTCGAGCGCTCGTTCTCGATCATCTCGCGCGGCATCAGATGGCGCCGGTTCGACGTGGCGTAAAACAGCACGTTTGACGGCCGTCCCTCGATGCCGCCTTCCAGCACCGCTTTCAGCGATTTGTAGCTGGTGTCAGCCGCATCGAAGGAGAGGTCGTCGCAGAACAGCAGGCAGCGGCGCCGCTGTCCGCGCAGCCGCGACAGCAGCAGCGGCAGCGAGGCAAGATCCTCGCGATGGATTTCGATCAGCGCGATGGCGTTCTTCGCGTCGGCCTCGGCGCTCACAGCGGCATGGACTGCCTTGACGAGCGAACTCTTGCCCGTGCCGCGTGCGCCCCAGAGCAGCGCGTTATTGGCCGGCAACCCCCGGGCGAAGCGCCTCGTATTGTCCAGCAGGATGTCGCGTGCCTGGTCGATGCCGCGCAGCAGATCGAGATCGATGCGGCTGACCTTGGCCACCGCCTCCAGCCGCGAGCCGTCCGCATGCCAGACGAAGGCATCGGCTTTATCCAGGGTCGCCGAGGCGGGGGCGGGCGGCGCCAGGCGCTCAAGGGCATCGGCGACACGGCGAAGCAGCGAGAGCTGGTTGGAATCGGTCATGGCGAGCCGAACCCTAGAGGAAGATCGGATCGGGTTGAAGCCAGCTGATCCAATCGGCTGCTAGGACCCTGATTTTGGCTGAAAAATCACGGGATCGGCCGCCATTGCTTTTCCGGGTCGGGCCGCTATAGTCCGCCGCTCATCGGCACCCTCGGGAGTAATTATGCTGTTCATTACTGATGCTTTTGCCCAGGCGGCGGCCGGGGGGAGCCCGACGACTTCCGGACTGTTCGGCACGTTCCTGCCGATGTTGGCCATCATTCCGGTGTTCTATTTCCTGATGATCCGGCCCCAGCAGAAAAAGGCGAAGGATCACCGCGCCCTTATCTCGGCCGTGAAGCGCGGCGACCGCATCGTTACCATTGGCGGTGTCCTGGGCACGGTTACCAAGGTGGTGGACAATAACGAGCTGCAGCTCGAGATCGCCGATGGCGTGCGCATCCGCGTCCTGCGCTCCAGCGTCAGCGATGTGGTGAACCGCTCCGAGCCTGCCAAGCTGCAGGACAATTCGGCCGACAAGAAGAGCGACGCCCGCTAACGGGCGCAGCGGAACGGCAGCGGACGGCCTTTCGATATGATGTATTTCTCGCGATGGAAGGTGATCGTGATCCTCGCCATTTTGGCGTTGGGCACCATCTTCGCGATTCCCAACCTGCTGCCCAGCCGGATCAATCAGGCCATCCCGGCCTGGCTGCCGCACCATACTGTCAGCCTCGGCCTCGACCTTCAGGGCGGGTCTTACCTGTTGCTACAGGCCGATACGGAATCTCTCGTCCATGAGCGCCTGCAGACGGTGGTCGACGACCTCCGCGCTGCGCTGCGCGCGGGCAAGGTCGGCTACAGCGACATCGGCATCAAGGGGCATGCCGCGGTGGTCAAGCTGCTCGATCCATCCAAGATCGACACAGTTCGTCCAGCACTCGAGGCCGCTGCCAAGGACACGGACTTCGCAGTTTCAGCTGACGGGCTGGTCTCTGCATCCCTGAATGATAGGGCACTGCAGACCATGGTCCGCACGGCCATGACGAACTCGATCGAGGTCGTGCGCCGGCGCGTGGATTCGACCGGCACCGTCGAGCCGACCATCCAACTTCAAGGCAGTGATCGCATCCTGCTGGAATTGCCGGGCCTGAGCGACCCGGAAAAGGTCAAGGCCCTCTTAGGCAAGACCGCGAAGATGACGTTCCGTTTCGTGGACGAATCCGTAACCCGCGATCAGTTGATGGCGGGCACGGTACCGCCCACCGACGATCTGCTGCCGCTGGCGAACGCGCCGGTCGGCGGCGAGGCGCCGGTCTATGCCGTGCAGAAGCGCGTCATGGTCAGCGGCGAAAACCTGAAGAACGCATCGTCGACGAACGATCAGACCAACGGCGGGTGGGTTGTCTCCTTTTCTTTCGATTCCACCGGCGGCAGGAAATTCTGCGATGCGACCAAGGCCAATGTCGGCCACCTGTTTGCCATTGTGCTCGACAACAAGGTCATCAGCGCGCCGGTCATCCGCGACGCGATCTGCGGCGGTTCAGGCCAGATCAGCGGCAACTTTACGGCCGATTCCTCGCAGCAGCTCGCCGTGTTGCTGAACAGTGGCGCGCTTCCGGTCCAGCTTAACATCATCGAGGAACGAACGGTCGGTCCCGATCTCGGCGCGGATTCGATCAAGGCTGGCGTCTATGCCTGCCTCATCGGTTTCGTTCTGGTGACCGTCTATATGGTACTGGCCTATGGCCTGTTCGGTGTCTTTGCCGACATCGCCCTTCTGTTCAACCTGATCATCACCTTGGCGGTCCTGTCCCTCGTCGGCGCCACGCTGACCTTGCCCGGCATCGCCGGCATGCTGCTGACACTCGGCATGTCGGTGGACGCCAATGTGCTGATCAACGAGCGCATTCGTGAGGAGACCAAACTCGGCCGTACGCCGGTGGCCGCACTGGACGCCGGATTCCGGCGCGCTTTCAGCACCATCTTCGATGCCAATTGCACCACCATCATCAAGATGCTGATTCTCTATGCCCTCGGCTCTGGCCCGGTGAAGGGTTTCGCCGTCACGATCACCATCGGCATCGCAACCTCGATGTTCACCGCCGTTGTCTTCGTGCGCTGGCTGATCTCCCTCTGGCTCCGGCGCCGGCGGCCAAAAGCCCTTCGCGTCTGACGGATCAATTCATGTTTCGCCTCCGCTTCGTTCCCGATAACACCAGGATCAAATTCATGCGCGGCCGCATCCTCGGCCTCGTGGTCTCGGCCGTGCTCAGCACCGCCTCGATCATCCTGTTCTTCTATCCCGGGCTGAATTACGGCATCGATTTCAAGGGCGGTATTTCCATCGAAGCCCGCACGTCGGGCCCGGCGGATTTCGCCGCGCTGCGCTCGAAGATCAACGGGTTGGGCCTGGGTGAAGCCCAGCTGCAGTCCTTCGGCTCCGATCGCGACGTGCTGATCCGCCTGGAGCGCCAGCCGGGTGGCGAAGTAGCGCAACAAAAGGCCGTTGAGGTGGTGCGTGCCACCTTGCTGAAGGATTTTCCCGGTACCGAGCTTCGTTCCCAGGAGGTGGTGGGCGCCACCGTCAGCGGAGAATTGTTCCACAGTGGCATGATCGCTCTCGGCCTCGCGCTGGTGGCGATGCTGATCTACATCTGGTTTCGCTTCGAATGGCAGTTCGGCGTCGGTGCCGTGACCACGCTGATCCTCGATGTGACCAAGACGGTCGGTTTCTTTGTCATCACCGGGCTGCAGTTCAACCTGACCAGCCTGGCCGCGATCCTCACCATCATGGGCTATTCGATCAACGACAAGGTGGTGGTCTATGATCGCGTGCGCGAGAACTTGCGCAAATACAAATCCATGCCGCTGCGCGAGCTGATCGATCTGTCGATCAACGAGACGCTGAACCGCACCATCAACACCTCCTTCACCACTTTCCTGGCGACGATCGCTCTCGCCCTCATCGCCACCGGCGCGGTCAAGGAATTCGCCATCGTCATCCTGTTCGGCATCGTTATCGGGACGTCGTCCTCGATCTTCATTGCCGCACCCATCCTGCTGTTCCTGGGCGAGAACCGGCTGCGCCGCGGCACCAAGCCGCCGGCCGTCACCGACAAGAAACCCTGACCGGGCATGGACGTCACGCCGCTCATTCCCGGCGGACGCCAGATCATCGAAAGCTACGGTGAGGGGCGCTTTCGTATCGCCGGCCAGGTTCATCCCGGCGCGGTGATCGTCTTCCTCGAGCGCACGATTGCCTGGCCGGTAACCGCGCCGGAGCAGGCGGGTATGGACAATCTCGCGCCCGTCATTGCCGCGGCCCGCGAGGGCAGTGTCGATCTGCTTCTCTTCGGCCAGGGCAAGCGCATGCTGCTGGTGCCGCCGGCCCTGCGCCAGGGCCTGCGGGAAGCAGGCATCGTCGTCGAGCCCATGGATACGGGCGCTGCCTGCCGAACCTATAATGTGCTGATGGCCGAAGGCCGTCGCGTCGCCGCGGCGCTCATTCCCGTGGCCTGAAAAGAAACGGGGCCCGCAAGGGCCCCGTTCAGCATCGCCACAACAGGCTGGGTTACATAAAAAGCTTCTGACCGACCATGCAATAGAGCATAGGGATCGATAGCATCGTGTTCGTGCGCGAAGCCAGCATGCCGATACGTCCGGCCTTCTTCTTCGCATCCGCATCAGCGGGAACGATGCCAAGGACTTTCTTCTGGCATGGCCAGATCACGAACCAGACATTGGCCGCCATGATCAGGGCCAGCCACATGCCCACGCCAATGGTTCGGGCGCCGGCTTGCAAGGTGAGCGCCTGGCCGAGATAGCCGCTGAGGCCGGCCGTGATGAGGCCGAACAGCACCGTGGCGGCGGCGGCCCAGCGGAAAAAGAACAGCGCGGTCGGTGCTATGAATTTACTGACCGCCGGCTTCTGTTCGTCGGGAATCTTCGGCATCTGCGGCGTCTGGACGAAATTGAAGTAGTAGAGAAGACCGATCCACAGGATGCCGAAGAAGACGTGGATATAACGGAACAGGAACAACCAGAACAGCGTGCCGCTGGCCGCGTTGTAATGACCGAGAAGCAGGAACACGAGCAAAGCGAGAATGACGCCCAGCCCGAGTGTTTTATGCAGATTCTCAAGCGGATTTTTCATTGCGACCCCCTAAACGTTCGACTCGTAGCTTATAATCATTGTATCCCAATGCCTTGTGGCTTCAACGGCCATATGCACCTTCAGAACGCGGGGTCATGGCGCAAGAGAATTCCTATTGCGGGGCTTTGCTGCGACGCCATGACGCCGATCGCTACCTGACGGCGCTGTTTGCACCGGGCGAGCGGCGCGAGGCCCTGTTTGCCCTCTACGCCTTCAATCTCGAGATCGCGCGCATGCGCGAGGCGGTGAGCGAGCCGATGATGGGCCTGATCCGCCTGCAGTGGTGGCGCGATGCGCTGGCCGAAGTTGCCCAAGGTAAGGCGCGCGCCCATGAGGTGGTGCGGCCGCTGGCGGCTGCGATCGCGGCCCATAATCTTAGCCTGCCGCTGTTCGAACGGCTGATCGCCGCGCGCGAGCGGGATCTCGATCCCGCGCCGCCTGTAGATCTGGAAAGCCTCGTCGCCTATGCCCGGGAGAGCAGCGGCGTATTGACGGAGCTGGCGCTCGAGATTCTCGGCATGCCAACGGCCGGGCAGCGCGACGCCGGCCAAGCAGCGGGAATTGCGTGGTCGCTGACCGGCCTGCTCCGCGCGGTGCCGTTCCACGCCTCGCAGCGGCGCGTCTTTCTGCCGGCGGATCTGCTGCGCGAGGCCGGTATGACGGCCGGCCAGCTTGTCGAGCGCGGCTTCCAGCCGGCCTTGATACCGGTCATCAAGGCCGTGGCGGATGAGGCAGGGCGCTGGGCGGCAAAAACCCGTAGCGCGGGCATGGTTTCCCGGCCGTTTTTACCGGCCTTTCTGCCGCTGAGCCTGGCGGATCTCTATCGCCGCCGGCTGGTGGCGGCCGGCTTCAATCCCTTCGATGCCAAGGCGCAGCAGGCGCCGCCCTGGCGTGTTTGGCGGCTGACGCTGCACTGGCTGCTCGGCCGCTGTTGATCGCTTCCCTGGCCAGATGGTTCCCCGGGTTGGCAATTTTGCGGCCCACCCATCGCCATCCTGCAATTGTGCACTGCGGCAGGCGACGTCTAGTCTCTAATCCATGGCCGAGATCGATCAATCAGGCGTTACCATCAGCCCGAGCGCGCCGCTGCGCCAGCAGACGGGCGGAGCGGAAGGCACACTTTTCATGGTGTTGCTGGGGCTCAGCTTCTCGCACTTTCTCAACGATCTGATCCAGTCGCTGCTGCCGGCGATCTATCCAATCCTGAAGGCTTCCTACAGCCTGACCTTCACTCAGATCGGCCTGATCACGCTGACCTTCCAGATCACCGCCTCGCTGCTGCAGCCGCTGGTCGGGCTCTATACCGACCGCAAGCCGATGCCCTATTCGCTGTCGATCGGCATGGGTTTCTCGCTCTGTGGCCTGCTGCTGCTCTCGCAGGCGAACCGATATGAACTGCTTCTGGTCGCGGCAGCCCTGGTCGGCATGGGCTCATCCGTGTTCCATCCGGAATCCTCGCGCATGGCAAGGCTTGCTTCCGGCGGCCGTCACGGCCTGGCGCAAAGCCTGTTCCAGGTCGGCGGCAATATTGGCTCCTCCTCCGGACCGCTGCTCGCCGCTTTCATCGTCGTGCCTCATGGCCAGGGCAGCATCGCCTGGTTCTCGCTGGCGGCGCTGGTTGCCATTACCGTGCTGTTCAGCGTCGGCCGCTGGTATGCCAGCCATCTCTCGCAGCGGCGCACCCGGGCTCATTTCCACGGCGTCAAACATCCCGCCATGACCCGCGGCAAGATTGCCTTCTGCATCACGCTGCTGATCGTGCTGATCTTCTCCAAATTTTTCTATACGGCGAGCATCGGCACCTATTTCACCTTCTTCCTGATTCACAAGTTCCAGCTCACGGTGCCGCAGGCACAGGTCCATCTCTTCATGTTCCTCGGCGCTGTCGCGGTGGGGACGCTGGCCGGCGGGCCGATCGGCGACCGCTTCGGCCGCAAATATGTGATCTGGTTCTCGATCCTGGGCGTGCTGCCCTTCACGCTGATGCTGCCTTACGCCAATCTTTTCTGGACCGGGGTGCTCAGCGTGGTCATCGGCGTGATCCTGTCCTCGGCTTTTTCGGCAATCCTGGTCTATGCGCAGGAATTGGTGCCGGGCAAGGTCGGCACCATCGCCGGCCTGTTCTTCGGCTTTGCCTTCGGCTTGGGCGGGCTGGGTGCGGCGTCGCTGGGTCAACTCGCCGACATCAAGGGGATCGACTTCGTCTACCAGCTCTGCTCGTTCCTGCCGGCGCTGGGCATCCTCGCGGCCTTCCTGCCAAATCTGGAGACGGCGATCAACCGGAAGCGGTGAGGGCGGGCGGCTTGCCCAAAAACCCTCTCCTGCCCTTCAGAGCGGAGAGGGATTTTAGCGATGCCAATCCTTGAGGCTTACGCCGCCAGTCTTGTCGCTGCGAGCCAGCGGTCGAGATCGGCCAGCGCCCTCGTCGCGAGCGCGGGCTTTCGGGTGGCGCGGCCCTTGCGGCCGCCGGCCTGTTCGGCCATCGCCGGCAGCAGGCCAAAATTGATATTCATCGGCTGAAACGTCCGCGCATCGGCCCCGCCGGTGATATGGGCGAGCAGGGCGCCCAGCGCCGTCGTGGGCGGCGGCGCTTCCAGCGGCTGGCCCAGGCGATCCGCCGCGATGAAGCCCCCGGCCAGCAGACCGATGGCGGCACTTTCGACATAGCCTTCCACACCGGTGATCTGGCCGGCGAAGCGCAAGGAGGGCCGGACCTTCAGCCGCAGCCGGCCGTCCAGCAGGCGCGGGCTGTTGATGAACGTGTTGCGATGCAGGCCACCGAGCCGGGCAAATTCCGCTTTTTCCAGGCCCGGAATCATCCGGAAGATGCGCACCTGCTCGGCATATTTCAGCTTGGTCTGGAATCCCACCATGTTGAACAGGCTGCCCAGCGCATTGTCCTGGCGTAATTGCACCACCGCATGGGCCCGCCGGCCGCTCTTGGGTTCGGTCAACCCCACCGGCTTCATCGGGCCGAAGCGCAGGGTCTCTCGCCCGCGCGCGGCCATCACTTCGATGGGCAGGCAACCGTCGAAATAGGGCGTGCTCGCTTCCCACTCCTTGAATTCAGTCTTGTCGCCCGCCAGCAGCGCATCGATGAAGGCCTCGTATTGCACACGATCGAGGGGGCAGTTGATGTAGTCGGCGCCGTCGCCCGCAGGGCCCCCCTTGTCGTAGCGCGACTGGAACCAGGCGGTATCGAAATCGATGCTCTCGCGATGGATGATCGGTGCGATGGCATCGAAGAAGGCCAGCGCATCTTCGCCGCTGAGCGCGCGGATCGCCTCGGCCAGGCCCGGGGCGGTCAGCGGCCCGGTGGCGATGATCGTATCGCCCCATTCGGTGGGCGGCAGGCCCTCGACCTCGCCGCGCGCAAGCGTCACCAGCGGTTCGGCCAGCAGCCGCGCGGTCACCTCATCGGCAAAGCCATCGCGGTCCACCGCCAGCGCGCCGCCGGCCGGGAGCTTGTGGCGGTCGCCGCATGCCAGGATCAGCGAGCCGCAGCGGCGCATCTCCTCATGCAGCAGACCCACGGCGTTGTTCATCGCATCGTCGGAGCGGAAGGAATTCGAGCAGACGAGCTCGGCCAGCTTGTCCGATTTATGCGCCTCGGTACCGCGCAGCGGCCGCATTTCATGCAGCACGACGCGAGTGCCCGCGCGGGCAAGCTGCCATGCCGCTTCGCTGCCGGCGAGCCCGCCGCCGATCACATGCACGGCCCCAGGGACAACATTGTCTGTCATGGGGCCAACAGATAACCTCCGCACCGTCACCCAGCAAGGAGAACGCTCATGGTCCGCCTGTTCAGCCCGCCGGATATCTGCAAACCCTTTTCTCGCTACAGCCATGGCGCGGTCGTCGATGGCCCCGCCCGCTGGCTGCATATCTCGGGCCAGGTCGGAGCCAAGCCGGACGGCACGATCGAGGAGGGATTCGAGGCCCAGGCAAAACGCTGCTACGCCAACGCAATCGCGATCCTGCGTGCCGCCGACATGGACATCACCGATATCGTCAAGACCAACATTTTCCTGACCCGCGCAACCGACGTGATGGCGGGCCGGCCTATCCGCGAGGAAGCCCTGAAAGGCCACCAGGCAGCCTCGACCCTGCTGATCGTTTCGGCACTGGCCCGCCCCGATCTGCTGATCGAGGTGGAATTGATCGCGGCGAAGGCGAGCTAGAGCCTGATCGCGTCACGTTGAATCAACGAGGCGCGCGAATCAGCCGCTACTTCAAATAAGTAGAGCAAGATTCACGGATCAGGTTGCTTCAACCTGATCCGATCTTGCTCTAGGTATTGCCCTCGACGGCCATCATCGTCTGCCAGGAGCGGCGGGCTTCGACGAGGGCCATCAGCTTGCCGATGTTGGGATAGCTGCGTGCGGGTTTCGCGGTCTTGCGCGACCAATGCGCCACCATGGTGAGGAACAGGTCCACGGCGGTGCAGTCCCTGCCCAGCAGGTAGGGACCGCCCGCCGCGATCTGCTGATCGAGAAGCTGCCACATTTTGGCAAGGCGCCGCTCAGAGCCGGCGACCAGGGCGGTTTGCTGCTCGCTCTTGTCCATATAGTTGTCTGCATGCCACCAGTTCATCAGCGCCTCCTGCACGGTGTTCGTCAGGTAGAACAGCCATTGCAGGAACGGCGCGCGTTGCGGCGAGCCGACAAGCGGCATCAACCCCGCTTGCGGATGCTTCTCGCAGAGGTAGAGCAGGATGGCGGCGGATTCGTACATTACGCGGCCGTCCTCGATCAGGGTGGGGACGCGCGCATTAGGATTGAGCTTCAGATAGTCGGGCGATTTCTGCTCGCCCTTGTCGACATCGACCTCGACCAGCTTGAACGGGACACCCATCTCGATCATCGCCGCATGGCAGACCATGTTGGCGCTGCTTCTGGCCCAATAGAGCGTGTACATCGTCACCCCCTCGCTGCGAGTTCTTCCAATCGCTTGATCAAAAATTCGAAAAAGGCGACGTGATCGCCTTCCAGCAGCACGTTGCACGGCCCATCCTCGCGCCAGTCGAAGATGGTCTCGCCGCTGCGCGGACCCTTGGTCTCAACCCGGATCGAAGCGCACCGCCCCTTGAACAATTCGGGCTTCAGCAGCCAGGCGACGGTCAGCGGGTCGTGCAGGTGATCGTCACCATCATGATAGAAGCGCAGCATCCCGCCGAGCGCTTTGCCCACCGGCCCGGGAATGGCGGCGATCCGCGCAATCCGCTCCATGGTCACGATCATCTGATAGGAGAGATCCAGCGGCACCAGCGTGATCGGCAGGCCGAGACCGAAGACGAAATCGGCGGCCTCTGGATCGACATGGATATTGAATTCGGCATGGGGCGACATGTTGCCGCCGATCTTCGGCGTGGCCCCGCCCATGATGACGATTTCGCGCAAGGCCTTGGCGATACCCGGCGCGCGCTGGAAGGCCGTGGCGACATTGGTGAGCGGCCCGATGGGCAGCAGGGTCTGGCTCTTCAGCGCGGCCGCCGACAAGGTCTCGATCAGCCAGTCGACGCCGTTCTTCGTTTCCGGTCTTCCAGCAGGGGCCGGCAGATCGCCGCCATCCATTCCGGTGGTGCCATGAACACTGCCGGTGATCAGGTCACGGGCGATGGGCCGATCGCAGCCGGCATAGACCGGCAAATCATGCCGGCGGCCTAGTTCACGCAGCTTGAGGGCGTTCTGGGTTGTCAGCTCAAGACGTACATTGCCGGCGACGGTGACCAGTGCGCGAAGTTCGAGCTCCGGGCTTGCGAGAGCCAGCAGAATCGCGAGCGCATCATCGATCCCGGGATCGGTATCGATGATGATCGGCCTAGGCACGGTCGATCCGCCTAGGCACGCAGCTTCTGTTTCTTTTTCGCCGCTGAGCCGAGATAGGGCGCCAAATACTGGCCCGTATAGCTGGCCGGCGTGGCCGCGACTTTCTCCGGCGTGCCTTCAACCACGAGACGCCCGCCCTTGTCGCCGCCCTCCGGCCCCAGATCAATGATCCAGTCGGCGGTCTTGATCACTTCGAGATTGTGCTCGATGACCAGCACCGTGTTGCCGGTATCGACCAGCCGGTGCAGCACCTCCAGCAGCTTGCGCACATCGTCGAAATGCAGGCCGGTGGTCGGCTCGTCGAGAATGTAGAGCGTCCGGCCGGTGGCGCGCCGGGCCAGTTCCTTGGCGAGCTTTACCCGCTGGGCCTCGCCGCCGGAAAGCGTCGTCGCGGGCTGGCCGACATGGATGTAGCCGAGGCCGACCTCCTGCAGCATTGCCAGCTTCTCGCGGATCGCCGGCACGGCCTTGAAGAAATCCACGCCCTCATCGACCGTCATGTCCAGAACATCGGCGATCGACTTGTCCTTGAAGGTGATTTCCAGGGTCTCGCGGTTGTAGCGCTTGCCCTTGCAGGTATCGCACTGGACATAGACGTCGGGCAGGAAATGCATCTCGATCTTGATGACGCCGTCGCCCTCGCAGGCCTCGCAACGCCCGCCCTTAACGTTGAAGGAGAAGCGGCCGGGCTTGTAGCCGCGCGCACCCGCCTCCGGCAAGCCAGCGAACCACTCCCGGATTGGCGTGAAGGTGCCGGTATAGGTCGCCGGGTTCGAACGCGGCGTGCGGCCGATCGGCGACTGGTCGATATCCACGATCTTGTCGAGGAACTCGACGCCTTCGATCTTGTCATGCTCGCCGGGATGCAACCGCGCATTGTTCAGCCGGCGGGCCAGCGCCTTGTACAAAGTCTCGATGATCAGGGTCGATTTGCCGCCGCCCGAAACACCGGTCACGCAGGTGAAGGTGCCGATCGGAATGTCGACGGAGACGTTCTTCAGATTGTTGGCGCGCGCACCGACGACGCGGAGCCTGGCCCCGATCAGGCCGGCGCGGCGGCGTTCGGGCACCGGCACCTGACGCATGCCGATCAGATACTGGCCCGTCAGGCTGTCCGGGTTCTGCATCACCTTGTCCGGCGTACCGGCGGCGACCACATGGCCGCCATTCACCCCGGCGCGCGGACCCATGTCGATCAGATAGTCGGCAGTGCGGATCGCTTCCTCGTCATGCTCGACCACCAGCACGGTGTTGCCCAGGTCGCGCAGGCGCTTCAGCGTCTCAAGCAGCCGCGCATTGTCGCGCTGGTGCAGGCCGATGGAGGGTTCGTCCAGCACGTAAAGCACGCCGGTCAGGCCCGAGCCGATCTGGGAAGCAAGCCGGATGCGCTGGCTTTCGCCGCCGGACAGCGTGCCGGAAGCCCGGCTAAGGGTCAGGTATTCCAGGCCCACGCTTTCCAGGAAACCCAGCCGGTCGCGGATCTCCTTCAGGATGCGCTGGGCGATGTCGCGCTGCTTCGTCGTGAGCTTGTCATCGAGGCTGCGGAACCACGCGCCGGCCTGGGCGATGGAGAAATCCGAGACCTGGGAGATATCGAGCTTGGCGATCTTGACCGCCAGCGCCTCCGGCTTCAGCCGACGGCCCTGGCAGACCTCGCAGGGGCTGTTGTTCTGATAGCGGGACAACTCTTCGCGCACCCAGCTGCTGTCCGTCTCGCGGAAGCGCCGCTGCATATTGGGAATGACGCCCTCGAAGGGCTTGGTCGTGCGGTAGTTCCGCATCCCGTCGTCATATTGCATGACGACCGGATCGGTCCCCGACCCGTAGAGGATCGCCTTGCGCACTTTCTCCGGCAGGCCGCGCCAGGGTGTGTGGAGGGCCACCTTGTAATGCTTGGCCAGGCTCTCCAGCGTCTGGGCGTAATATTGCGAAGTGGAACTGGCCCAAGGGGCCACGGCGCCCTCGCGCAGGCTGAGCGATTCATCCGGCACCACCAGCTCGGGATCGAAGAACAGCGTGGTGCCGAGGCCGTCGCAGGCCGGACAGGCGCCGAAGGGGTTGTTGAAGGAGAATAGCCGCGGCTCGATCTCGTCGATGGTGAAACCGGAGACCGGGCAGGCAAATCGCGCGGAGAAGATCACCCGCTCCGGCTCGGCCTTGCCCGTATCGGCCTTCTCGGCGAACAGCAGCCCGTCGGAGAGGTTGAGGCCCGTCTCGACGGAATCCGCCAGCCTGGTTTCGAGCCCGGGCCGGACGACGATGCGGTCGACCACGACCTCGACATCGTGCTTCAGCTTTTTGTTGAGGGCCGGAACCTTATCGATCTCGTAGAGCTGGCCATCGACCTTCACCCGCTGGAAGCCGCGCTTCTGCAGGTCCGAGAGTTCCTTGCGGTATTCGCCCTTGCGGCCGCGCACGATGGGCGCCAATAGGTAGAGCCGGGTCCCCTCCGGCATCGCCATGATGCGGTCCACCATCTGGCTGACCGTTTGGCTTTCGATGGGCAGGCCGGTGGCCGGGGAATAGGGGATGCCGATGCGCGCGAACAGCAGGCGCATGTAATCGTAGATCTCGGTCACCGTGCCCACGGTGGAGCGCGGGTTGCGCGAGGTCGTCTTCTGCTCGATGGAGATCGCCGGCGACAGGCCCTCGATGGAATCCACGTCCGGCTTCTGCATCAGCTCCAGGAACTGGCGGGCGTAGGCTGAGAGCGACTCGACATAGCGGCGCTGACCCTCGGCATAGATCGTGTCGAAGGCGAGCGAGGACTTGCCGGAACCCGACAGGCCGGTGATGACCACCAGCTTGTCTCGGGGCATGTCGACGTCGATATTCTTGAGATTATGCTCGCGCGCGCCGCGAACGGAGATGCGCGCGCCGCCGAATGCGCCTGCCATGTCCTGCCCTGCCGGAAATCGGAATCGATCTTAGCCGTCGCGGCGGGAAAATCGACTCCCAAAATGACCCCGCGCGTGTAGGATCGCTCCCATCGGGAACGTCGTCTGGGAGATAGTCATGGCGGGCAGCGTCAACAAGGTGATTCTGGTAGGAAATCTGGGGCGCGACCCCGAAGTCCGCAGTACCCAGGATGGCACGAAGGTAGCCAATTTGTCCCTGGCGACCTCGGAGAACTGGAAGGACAAGAACAGCGGCGAGCGGCGCGAGCGCACGGAATGGCACCGGGTGGTGATCTTCAACGAGCGCCTGGCCGACGTTGCCGAGAAATACCTGAAAAAGGGCAGCAAGGTTTATATCGAGGGCCAATTGCAGACCCGCAAATGGACCGATCAGTCGGGTACGGAGAAGTACACGACCGAGATCGTCCTGCAGCGTTTCCGTGGCGAACTCACCATGCTTGATGGCCGTGGCGGTGCTCCGGCCGATGCGGGCGAGGGCGGCGGCATGTCCGAGCCTATGGCCGGCGGCGGCGGGGGTCGTTCGGGCGGCGGCGGCGGTGGCGGCGGAGACCTCGACGACGATATCCCGTTCTGAGCAAGGTCAGCGCTGTTCTCGAACACCCTCACCCCAACCCCCTCCCGCAAGCGGGAGAGGGAGCGTACCGCGCGCCCTTCTTCCTCGCCCCCACGGTAGTGGGGGAGAGGATCGAGGTGAGGGGGCGTTAGCGCTGGGGACCCTTCGAATATCCCCAATTTCCCTCTGAAAAACCGCCGAATTTGCAGCTGTTTTTCG